>JAYEGG010000053.1:0-5129 GCA_034658995.1 Methanobacteriota archaeon
TTGTGGCGGTGCGAAGTATAACTGCCCCTCTTCTTAACCACATAAAATAGCGAATAGCCACAAACACATATACAATCTTGTCTGGAACTGTTGCCCATGCGCCTGGATGCCTGCGCTGTTCTGATGTTGCCGCCTGCCAGCCGGGGAGTCGGTGCCGCACCCATGCCCCGCGCTTTCGGGCGTCTCTCGGGCGCACACAATCCCAATGGGGCTAATCGCTGCCCGGTGCGGTCATGGATGCGCTTTGTGATGGACGTGCGCTTCAGAGTGGTGAGGTCTTCTGACAGACGTGGTTGGGCGCGTAACCGAGAATGATGCAGCTTCTCAAACGGTCAGCAAAAAAAGAGAAGAACGAAGCGCCATTGGCACCTCTCCTTATGGCGATGGCGTGAGTGGGGTTGTGCGAACGTTCAGGAGGATAAAAACGGCGTCTACATAGATTATATAGAATAGACTGTGATAAGTCTGTAGAAATACCTCCAACCACCAAAATTTCCCGAATAACCTCCTCGAATATGCCAGAACAACTTTCATGCTGTGGATGCCAGATAAACCTTGCAAAGGACGTGTATGAGCCAGCCGAAGACTCATACCTCATGATTGAGGCTGCACTGGCTGAGATCGGTAAGTCCAGCCAAGCCATGCGCATTCTTGAGATCGGCACCGGATCAGGGATCGTCTCGTCCGTGCTGATGCAAAATATGCCCGAACATGACTACATCGCGACCGATATTAGCCCCCTGGCGGTTCTATGCGCAAAAACTAACGGACTGCAGGTGATCCGGGCGGATCTATTCGCAGGACTCCGGGGGAGTTTTGATCTGATAATCTTTAATTCGCCGTATCTGCCGACTGAGCCCGAAGAAAGTGTCGATGGCTGGCTCGATCACGCGTGGAACGGAGGGAAGGACGGGCGCACGACCATTAACCGGTTCTTGCAGCAGGTGCCAGCGTTTCTTGCAGACGGTGGCGTTGTTTTGCTGCTAATATCCTCGCTGACCGGCATCGAGGAGGTTTGCGCACGCGGTGCGGCGGCTGGCGTTGTTATGAACGAGGCGGCAAGAGTGCATTGTCCGGGTGAACTGCTCGTGGTGCTGCAGGGCAGGCGGCAGCCGTGAACTGCCTCCGGCATATTCCGTGACTGTGAACCCGAGCTATAGTAGATTAACCATCTATTCAGCCGCTCAATATCGGTTTTGCAGAGTTATTCCAGTCGGTTGATAATATAATGAACCGCGGATAAACGCGAGATGAACACGGATTTGTTAATCAGATATCTCTCGTTTATTGGTGTGCATCTGCGGTTAATGAAATTGAAAGAAGCCATAATAACCAGAAAGGTATGTGTTTAGCCAAGGCGAAAAACCACGAGATTACACAAGATTTCACGAGATTAACACAGAAATCTTGTGAAAATCTGTGTAATCTCGTGGTTCTGTATGTGTTTAGCTGCAATCTTATAGTTAGCTAAACACGCACCCAGAAAGTAATAAAATCACTAACATCGGGGGATATTTCTTATTTACTTGATTTATCAGGGGGATCGATTGTGCGGGAATTACCAAATAGCCGATTTTTAGACCGTGCCTCCGGATATAAAATCCTAAAACAGTTCCATTGATTCCCGATTCGAGCACCGGTATTTGAGTCAACCATCCCGGCAGGCATCGAAAGATTGTTATACTGGCAATCCGAAACCATCAGATGTGATCAACCATGGAAGAGATCAGCACCTCATCAGGGCTCGGAGGCATTCTGAATGCCTTTCGGGATATTACAAAGGAGTCTAAGCGAATAACGTTCGTTGGAACGCCTGGATTCTGCACACCATTTGCCGAATTGCTTGCATTTCCGATCAGGAAGGACAACAAGGATCTGGCGTATATCGCCAACCTTGATTTTGATGGTGCAAAGGAGATCGTGCATACAGGTCATGGCATGCAGCTGGCTGAAAAGACGGATGCTGCCGCGGATACCGTAGTGATACTCGGCGGTCTTGCGATGCCGAAGATCAGTGTCGATGTTCACGACCTAAAATCAATGATAGACCGCATTTTCGGCGGAGCTGGAGATAAACTGCTCATCGGTGTCTGTTTCATGAACATATTCGAGCAAGCAAAATGGCACGATACCATCGACTTTGATTACGTGATTGATACACATACAAACAGTAGTGTTCTTAAAAAGTGATTTATTATGACTGGATTTACTATTAGCGGGACGTTTAAGGCTGGATCGAACTGGAATCGGTTTACAAAGATCGTTACCAGCCAGAACGAGAAGAATGCGATCGAAAAGGTTTACTCACTCATAGGAAGTGAGAATAAGCTGAAACGGAATTTTATCAAAATAGCGAGTATTGTGGAGACCCGGACATGACTGAACAACTCACAGATGAGGATATGCAGAAATTGTCAGCTCAGCATGATGCATATCAAGCGCGGGCTGAGGCGGTTGCCGCACAGATCGACGCTATCCAGACATCCCTCTTTGAGTGTGAACATGCTTCAAATACGGTTGATTCACTCAGTGATGCGGAGGGTGCCGATGCATTGGTGCCTATCGGCGCAGGATCGTTCATACATGCCAAAATCGCAAAACCCGACCGCGCAATCGTTAATCTCGGTGCAGGCGTGGCTGCGGAGATGTCAGCCGATGCTGCGAGAGATTGCCTGACTGATCGGGAGGAAAAACTCACGAAAATCCTTGCAGAGATGAACACGACGTTGGAAGATCTGATGAAGAGGGTTCAAGCGATCCAAACCGAGGCGAATAAACAGGTACAGGCAAGACAGGCAGATCAGGCGTATATCTGATGTTCAATAAACTTAAGGAAAAACTGGGGGCGTTTAAGAATACGATCGGTGAAAAGATCGATCAGAAAGTCGGAGTCGTCGAAAAAGCGAAAACGCTTGTTCTTGAACGAGAGCTTATCCTCGACGAAGGAGATCTTAAGAAATCACTCGACGATCTCGAGATCGCACTGCTTGAAAGCGATGTTGCGTTCCCGGTTGTCGAAAGCATCATCGATGCCATCAAACAGGAGTTGATCGGCACCCACAAGAAGATCCGGGCAAACACCGGAGATATCGTTGAAACTGCGCTCAGAAACGCCCTGCTTTCCGTGATGTCAAAAGAGATGTTCGATTTCGATGAGTTCATCGCAAACGCGCCAAAGCCGGTAAACATCGTGTTCACCGGGGTCAACGGCACCGGAAAAACAACTACAATTGCAAAAGTCGCATCAAGACTGAAGGAAAACGGGTATTCTGTCGTGGTCGCATCCGGCGACACATTCAGGGCAGGAGCGACCGAGCAGATAGAGAAACACGCAGAGCGAATCGGTGTAAAACTGATCAAACACCAACATGGCGGCGATCCAGCCGCAGTGATCTACGATGCGATGCAACATGCCACAGCACAACACCGCGACGTGGTGCTCGCAGACACCGCAGGAAGGCTGCACACGAACATCAATCTGATGGATCAACTCGGGAAGATCTGCCGTGTAACGCCCCCCGACCTCGTGATCTTCGTGGACGAGGCTGTTGCCGGCAACGACGCAGTGGAACGGGCGCGTGAGTTCAATGAGACCGTGCCAATATCAGGCAGCATCCTGACAAAGGTCGATATGGACTCAAGAGGTGGCGCAGCGATCTCGATTGCGCACGTCACCGGTAAGCCCGTGTTATTCCTGGGCACCGGGCAGAAGTACGATGACCTCATGAAGTTTGATGCAGAGTGGTACGTGGACCAGTTGTTTTGAGTGAGGGTGCAGGGATTTGTGGTTTTGTGGCTCTTTTCTTTGCTTGCTTTGACCCCCTATAATCCCCCGAAGTAACATATAATGCGATTGATGATGTGATCAGAAAGAAGGTGTTACCATAAACGTCCTATTACTCGCCGCACCCAATGTCCAGCACGACTTTGATTTCGTCGCACGAATCCCGAATCTCGGGATCACATCCATAGCGGGAAACATCAACGACCTCTGCGACGTCAAGATAGCCGACCTGAACGTCACAAAAGACCCTTCCAGGTTTGTAGAGAGAGCCATAGAGAAATACCACGTCGATCTCGTGGGACTCAGCTGCATGAGCTTCCAGTACACCCGGATGCTTGAGATCGCAAAGATCGCTAAGGAGTATGACGGCGTGAAGGTGGTCTTTGGCGGCTACCACCCAACGCTTGAGTACAAGGAGATCTCGGAGAGTCCTGATCTCAAGTACATCGATTTTATCATGCGCGGCGAAGGAGAGGGGACATTCAGGGAACTGGTCAAAGCCTTTCCGGATCAGAAATATGACGGCGTGCTTGGCTTATCCTACAAAGAAGACGGCGTCATGAAGCACAACCCGCCACGCCCGCTTCTTGAGCTATCAGAGATCCGGCTGCCCGATAGAGGTGCAAGACTGCTTAAAAAAGGTTTTTATGGATTCTGCCACACCGTAGACGTGGTCGAGACGAGCAGGGGCTGCACACAGGGCTGCAAATTCTGCAGCATCGACCGCATGTACGGGCGGAGCTTCAGAACTTACGACATCGAACGCGTGATCGCGGATATAGCGGACGCGAAGAAACACGGCGCGCAAAACATCTTTTTTGTGGACGACAACATCACCCTGAACACAAAACGGATGAAACGTCTCTGCGAGGCGATCATCGAGGCAGGACTCGACGATATCTACTATCAGACACAGGCAAGCACGAGCGGGATCGCAAAGAGCAAAGAGGTCATCGATCTAATGGCAAAAGCCGGGTTCGACGGTGTTTTCCTGGGCATAGAGAACGCGCTCCCGAGAAACATCGAGTTCTTTGGCAAGACCGGGATGGCAACCGATTCAGAGACCGCTGTCAAATATCTGCATGAGCACAACATCATCGTGTCAGGCGGGATCATCAGCGGGAACCCGGACGATACGAAAGAAGACATCCTGAGAAACTACGAACTCGCACGAAAACTGAAACTCGACGTCCCCATATTCTATATCATGACTCCGTACCCAAAGACAGAACTCAGAGAAGAGTTACTCGAGATGGGCGTCGTCACAAACAAAGACGACTTCACAACTTATGACGGGATCTATGCCAACGTAAAAACAAACCACATGAGCACCGATGAGTTGCAA
>JAYEGG010000054.1:0-5103 GCA_034658995.1 Methanobacteriota archaeon
CCGCAATCAACATCCTGAACAAACATGTACCCGCGGACTGCGGGGAATTAACGCCTGTGGAGATGGTTGCATGAGCAACCGCAATGAAGCAGGAAGCCCCGTTACTTGTAGCGGGGAGGAAGTCACTGGAACTGAAAGCCATCCGAGAATGCAAAAAATCGGATAGACGTATCCTGTTTCCAGATATGCATAGCTAAACTGATAAGGAACTTCTATAACGTATATGGGCTGGAGCATTTTGGCAAATAACGTCCAAAGCCCGCCAAACATAAAACACCAACCAAGCAGGAAATTAGAAAATAATATCCATGTCAGTACTTCAATAAATTGGAAACATCCCACCCTCTCAAACCCAATCAAGGAAAAGAATACTACTATCTCTGATATGACAACCAATAAGATGATACCTAAAGCGATCTTATCGAATTTTTTCATTCGTCACTCCTGTTTCTATATTCATTGCATAAAAAGTCCCAACCACCTTCCACTCGAATTGCAGGGCATGTTGGTGCTTGGGAATTCTTTGTTCACCTTACTTTACCGTACGTGTTTAGCCGCCCGAGCTTCGCCCGCACCATCTGGAGACTGCCCGAGTCCCCGGATATCACCCATGACGCGCCCGCCATGTTTGCTGAGTGCCAGAGATGTCCGGGTGAACCCGAAGCAAACGCAAACATCTTTTGGAGTTGATGCATACCTTCATTTCCTCACAATTATTGATTGCATAAAATATGGAAATCTTCTCTTGATTTCATATCGGTTTATGCCCAATCTCTGAAAGATAGTTTTGAGCTCATCTGGCATATACGCAGCCCTGATCGAGTCTATGAATCCAACTATCATGCAATGGTAAATAATATAACCACCAGACTCGTCTCAGATCGTGTATGAATAATACCCCTCCAGCCCCAACAACCTTCAAAAGATTGCCGATGACTTTTTCCGGGTCTTTCCAGTGATGCATCGCAAGAGTGGAATAAACCAGGTCGAATTCACCAAGTTCTTCCATCAACTCTTCGTGGCATCTAAAGTGACGAAACATGTCCTGTCCTCCAGTTTTCTCTCTTCGATATATTCCTTCTTCCTCCGATTTTAACATTGACGTCGCATTACGTATTCGCATTCTCATCCGCAAGCACCCCATCCTTCACGCGCACAATCCGCTCCGCATGTGCCGCGATCTCAGGGTCGTGCGTGATCATGATGATGGTGCGTCCATCCCTGTTCAGGTCCTCAAAGATATTCATGATCTCCTCCCCTGTCCTCGTATCCAGATTTCCTGTGGGTTCGTCAGCGAGAATGATCGATGGGTCGTTTACGAGCGCTCTTGCGATCGCAACACGCTGGCGCTGCCCGCCTGAGAGTTCTGTCGGCTTGTGATGCGCCCGATCTGTGAGTCCGACGAGTTCTAGGAGTTCTTTTGTGCGTTTTCCAGGATCGATGCCGGGTTTCTGGTTTGCAAGCGTCGGGAGTTCGACATTCTTAAAGACACTCATTCTGGATACAAGATTGAATGTCTGAAATACAAACCCGATCTCATAACCCCTGAGATGCGCAAGTTCGGCTTCGGAGAGTTTGCTCACGTCCTTTCCTGAGACGTGGATCGCCCCTCCGGTTGGGAGGTCGAGGCATCCGATCAGGTTCATGAGTGTGCTCTTGCCCGATCCTGACGGTCCCATGATCGCAAGGAACTCGCCGCGCCGGATTGCGAGATCGATGCCATGGAGTATCGGCACTTCCATTTTGCCGATGTAGTAGCTCTTTCTGACATTTGCGATGTCCACTGCCGGGGGTTCGTCCAGCAGTGGCTCGTTGTGGTTGTGGTTGTTCATGTTGTTCACGTCCTTTGTTCAGACTTGCCGATTGATCGACTTTTCTGATTGTATAGGTGTAAGTAATAATACTTAAATATTTCGATTAATCGAAAGTTATTGTGATGAGATGTGAAACTTCACAGCACAATCACAAACATACTTCCACGCCCAACCTCACCCTCATCCATGAGGCTCCCACCATGACCCTCGATAATTCCCTTGCATATTGCAAGCCCGAGACTGCTCCCACCAACCTCGCGCGTCAATCCGGAAAGGGCACTATCGTTGGGCACGTTGTTCTGCGGAAGATCATTAGAACTACTCGCGTAGTGGGAAAGGAACGTCCATTTATGAGATGGTCATGACGGTACTGGCGACAATTATGCACAGCAGGGACCCCTGGCAGCTTCCGGATGTTGAGGGCAAGGCTGAGTGGCTAAATACGTACGTTGATTTTTCTCGCCTTCTCTTTTATCTTCCATATTTCTCTTTGACCAGAGTTCCCGCATATTTAAACACTCTGTCAACGAAAAGACCGGTAAATCCCATGATCAACATTATCGCATACGCCAGTTCCATGTTATGCAAAATATGACACATCAAGAGTTGGGATCCAAGTCCAGCGTTGGATATTCCAAGTATCTCACCACCAATCCGGGAAGACCAGCACAACAAAAATCCTACCCTGACCGCAGTCAACTTTGCGCCATGACCGGAGATCATTGCAACCACCAGAACAGGTACCAAAATCGATTTTAAGAGGATCGTAAGTTCTGAAAGCCCAAACCATACGATCAAACTGGGCGTTATTCCTGCAGTTCCAATTCCGAATGCGAATAACAGAAACCAGAAGAAAGGATCTAATGCCCATTCAGCCTTTTTCGATCTGTGCATAAGCATTCCCAGTGGTAGACCCACCACTGATATTATCAACAGTCCCAGCAGAGAGAATGCGAGCGTACTTCCAAAGTGATAAGCCAGAGACGGTGAAAAGACGCTTGCAGCAACAAGAGAGAACGGTGGAAGGATGAATGAGTTATGAATCACTCGCGCCAGCATCTCCCAAAACAAAAATAGCAGGACAAAGGGGATGCTATGGTAAAACCACCTGACAGTTCTGGTTTCTTGCTTGTTCTCATCTCTAACCAAGTCTCTCATATTTTTCACTCCGGTTTTTCTGTCTCTAATCGCTCCTTTTGTTTTTAGTCATTCATCCTCATCTTTCTTTGCTGGCTCACGCGCCACAGTAGCATAGATCACAGTCACGATGGCGGACCGGATAAACAGCATGAAGAAAACAGCCGCAAGACCAACACAACCGGATGTTGATGGCTTCCAGTACGTAAAAGACATATCAGGATACGAATTTTCCGTCCTCTCGTTCCCGGTATATGGCTGAAGAAGTGCGCTTTTATTCATTTCCACCATAAATGCAATTCTTCCAGCACCATAAGAACCCATAACAGCATCGGTTGCATCGAAAAGATAGCACCACCCGGTGCCCCTCTCTTCCGGATCGCTCAGATCTCCGGATACAATAACCGTCTCAAAAGGTTCGCCAGAAGATAAACGTTCTCGCTCTCCATCGTGCAGGTAATGAGCCGTAACCGTTTTGTTTCCGGAATGCACAAACAGACTGGCGCCCGCAAGCTCGTAGGGACTATCTGGCAGATCGTATTCCAGGTGGAAGCCTCTTTCCAGCTCAGTGACGTTGCCTGCATCCACATCCATATACTGACTTTCGAAAGGATCCTGCATCAGTGGATAAACGAATGCGCCCACAGAGATGAGGAGTAATGAAACTGTCACCAAAACGGCATGCTTAAGTGTGGTTCTCATTTTTCACATCCTCGGTTGCAGGCATATCTATCACGTATATGTCGCGGTTAACCCCCTCTTCATATTCCCAATGTTACAACGGCTATCTTTGATCCATCGGGACTCCACACCATGCGCACTATTAACTCGGTGGTGATCGTTGTGATCAGCCGCTCCTCACCCCCGTCCTCATTCACCATCCGAACCTCAATCTCCCGAGTTTCGCCTACACCCATAGATCCCGGTTTCAATGAAGCATAGACGATTCTTTTCCCGTCAGGACGAAAGAATCCTTCTTCCCAGTTCAGAGGGATGGCTGTCACTTGTTTTTCGTTGCTTCCTTCGATATCCGCCGACCAAATACCCCCACATTCAACGTGGTTGGTGATGCCAGGGAACCACCAGTATTTCGGTGGTATCTGTACGTAGATGATCTTTTTGTTATCACGGCTCCATCGGGGTCACACACTTGACCCAACAAAGGACGTTAATCTCTTGCTATCCCCTGTCTCCATGTTTATCACAAAGACCTGGTAGGTCGCTCCGCTCTCTGAAAGATCAGAGCACGACAGAGTCACATACTTGCCGTCGGGACTCCAGACCGGTCTGATGGTGCCGTGCACGATGCCGTAGCTCACGTTGCCGATGAATCTCAACTCATTCTCTAACATGTCCCATACCCACGCGGTTTTCAGATGTTCCTTTGCAATCAACCTCTGGCTCCCCCAACCCTGTATATCCAGAGAAGTTATGGGGGGCTCAGTCCCTGCTCTGTATCGCGCCCACTTTCCGGTGTCCTCGCTCCAGACCCACGTATAGCCAGTTTCTTCCAGCTTTGTTACGAATATTTCTGTCCGGTCAGGACTCCATGAATGCATGTCGTACGCTAACATTCTGGTACGCCCGATATAACCGCCATCGTCGACGTATTCACCCCCTATTGTGATTTCGGCGATCTTCTCCTGGTTTTTACCGTCGATATCCATCACATACGCCTGATACATCACCTTGCTCTCGTACGATGTCACGTTTTCATAAAAAAACTCGTTTCCTCTCAGGATCCATGAGCAGGGGGTGCCGCCCGATCTCTGCCACTCAACTTTAGGAACCCAAAAAAACAGCCGCAGCCACCCGATTACATCCCAAATCCCAAAATACCGAAGACTAAATCCAACCCAAAACCGCTATCAGCCGACCCCTCGAAACATACCCAATTTCGCGTTTATTCCTCGTTGTAGGGGTAAGGTTCTAACTTCAAATCGTACTGCGGCACCTCGATTTTCAAGATTCTGAATATTTCGGCTAGCTCATCGCTCATCTTTGTCGGGCGATTCACGTAAAGGTGTTTCTCCTTCCACAGCTCATGCTCATAGTAACCAACCACAGACCTCCCGGATTTTATCGTGTAGAGCAGTTCACGAAACGAGTACTCCACCCCGCCACCCTTAAGAATCGCCCGCAATATGGAAAC
>JAYEGG010000055.1:0-5098 GCA_034658995.1 Methanobacteriota archaeon
GAGGATGGGGACGGTCTTGGCGATACCCCGTTCATCATTGCGGACAAGGATGCCGAGGATCATCACCCGCTCGTCTCAACGATCCGGGTCTCTGAGCGGTGGAACAGCAAGACAGAGGACAGTAATCTGACCCTGACCGCGAACATAGGCGAGAGCATCGATTTCCGCATTGGATACACCCAATCAGGGGATATTCTCTGGAAAGTCACTGACCAAACGAATCGGGAGAATCCCTCATGCGATGGGGCGACTCAGACATATTCATGGAGCAACCCGGGAACGAAGTATGTTGCTTGCTGGCTCACAAACGAGGAGAACGGGACCTCAAACAAGACCGAATGGGTCATAATCATGAGTACAGACGTCAAGGGGTATGTGAAGGACAATTCCAACAACCCCCTCATATCCAATATCACCTACTATGATACCGATGGAGAGACTGCACTCGATAACATAACATCAAGCACATTCAATTTCACAGGCGTTCCGTTGTATGGCTACCTTGATATCGATGCGCTTTCAACGAAGAACACATCCATACGATTCTGCATAAGTGGAGCGAGCACCAACGCAGGTATAACGATCGACGAAACGAAAGAAAACCCTGCAACTTTCGAAGTTAAGGGAATTCCGATCAAGTACATAAAGATGAATCCAGGTTCTCTTGAATATAACAGTAGCACTATAAGAATAAGATATTCTGATGATGAACTCGATGGCGTGAGCGAGGGAACATTAATGATCTACAGAATGTGGGGCAGCAGTTGGAGTCCTCTTGACACACACAGAGATACCAAGAATAACACGCTGACCGCGCCCGTCATCGGGCATCCTGAGTGGTTTGCTGTGGCATGTCCGACTGGTGTTGGGGTATGCACGCAACTGCAGATCAGCACAGATAAAGCGACATATCTGCTCGATCCGTATTACTGGGTGTACGAGGCACCGGATAGTTTATGGCCCCCCGACGGCTATTCCAGAACCGTAAACTTCACAGTCCTGCTCATGGACAACAGAGGGTATCGGGCGGCGTCAGACGATGTGCAGTACGAGGTTAGCAATAGCACAACAGTCATAGCGGGCGGGGCTGCACATTATCGGGGCGATGGGCTCTATACCGCGAGTTTTGAGATCACCGACGCAGATTCCGGCGGAATAAGTTTTGATGGGAGCGACCCTGAGCATTTCACCATACGTGCAGAGGCAACTATTTCGGATGGCACCATCGATGGGTCAAAGACATTCAGGGTCGGGAGATGGGGATGTGACCGGTGCCACGTAGGATATGTATACGCGGATGGATGGGAAAACTCGGTCGCCAAATCCATGTACCCGTGGATCAGCTTCCCGAATGGCGGACCCGGCGGACCGCATAACTGGGAGCATATCCTGGGTGGTCAGGGGAATGATAAGACCACGTTTGATATCTCGTATCTCACGAATTCGGAACTGACGCACACGCCGTCAGATTTTCTCAATGCATCCCCATATCATGAAATGACGAAACGAAAACTGGGTGGAGCTCCCCAGTGCTCCCCATGCCACCAGGGTTCCGGAAGGCTTCGTTACGATTACTCTACAACGGGGGAGTACCCATGGCTGGCACAGGCAAAAGCCGAAGCGGTCGAATGCACCTTCTGTCACGGCATGGACGGTGGTTACAATGAGACATACTGGGCGGATATCGGTGGATATACCTACGGTGAGCACGCAAAGGTCGATCCATCTCCTGGCACAGACCAGAATCCATACCTTGCATCCCAGTCCTGCTCAAATGCAAGCTGCCACGGGCACATCAGCGATTCGGGTGCCGGAGAGATCGATAACGCGTACCCGGCGTGCGCAGACTGCCACCCGATCTCATTTGGATCAGAAGTCCCGCAGTGGCTGGATACTGCGACTGGCGAGTCAAATGACGTCGGTGGGCATCCGAGTGGTGATAGCCCGGTGGTGAACTGCTCGTTCTGTCACAACGCGTTTCACGCGACCGCAGATGAAAGCGACATACTCACATGTGACGACTGCCACCCTGAATCTGCGGACTATCCGACTCATCCTTACGAGGGTTATCAGGGTGAAAGCACTGCGACATGCGCGAACTGCCACTGTGATGGCGCCGATCACCTCAACATCCACAACATATCAGCCCCGCGATGCAGTGACTGCCACGATTCCGTCTACGATGAGATCAGCGATGGTTACGATAACTATGCGATGAAGAATGACTCAGAGAACCTTGCGCCGGCAGGCTCGAACATGACACACAAGAGGGACACTAAGGTCGCAGCATCATGGGGCAGCGATCCGCAGGGTATGAGCGGAACCGGTAGCGGAATTCTTTATTCGAGACATGCGTATCCTGACTCAAGCGGCGGATGGGATGGTGCGGCAGGACCTGCGAGAACCGGTGATCAGGTATGCATAAACTGCCACTCGGATATCGTGAGAACCGTTGGGGCAGAGCATGAAGGGGACTGGAACAGTTGCTACGCTAAAGCGTGCCATAATCTCTGGGTCGATGACGAGTATGGCACCCCGAACGTCCATTATCTCTCTGTTCCATACTGCACTGATTGCCACACCCAGGCTCTGTCATACTCAGGGCATGTGCTGTGTGATGTGATGGAACCGCCCAAAGACTATGGACGCGCACCTTACATCGGACTCATGCTCGAGCAGAGCATACACAAGCGTCTGATCATAAACGCCACAACAGAGAAGCCAACGAATTACCTCGGATGCCTGATCTGCCACACCAATGCAAGTTTCAGCATCGATTACGGCGACTTCGAGATTAATATCACCGATTACGACGGCGTGCACAGATGGAACTCGCTGCCATCATGCACAAAGTGCCATTCCCTGAGCGACAACATCTCGCGACCGGGTCCTCCTGCGTTTGCGCACGACCTCCTGGAAGGGGTCACTTGGGGCAACAACACCCAGTGCCTGAAGTGCCACGACATCTACAATCAGACCGTGGATCGGTATCACGGACATGATGCAAATACCGAGTCATGCACCGGCTGCCACTACAACTACACCGCGATGAACGACTACGGCACTCCTGACGTGTATGTGAACGAGACCATGTACCAGGCAAGCGTGCATGGAACCGACCCCGGCGACGATTGTGCGAAGTGCCACACCGACTACCACCCACCACCCGAATACACGTGGAAGTGGTGCGACTGCTGCCACGTTGTGCAGTCAGACCCTGTGAACGATGTTGACCGCCACAACGTAACCGCAAGCCCAACAACTCTTGATGTGACCGACTGCACAGAGTGTCACAACGAGACATCATACGATAATTCAGTATCAAAATACGGCGGCGCATCTGCCGAGTACAACTGCAGATGGTGCCACACATACCCGGATCAGGAGTACGAATAATTATGCGGATGCCACCAAAAAGACTGAAAGTGCCGGTCGTGTTCATGGTAGCGCTGCTCATGATCGCTGCAACGTCGCTTGTGGCTTACGGCATATTCGCAGGCGGGCACAGCACATACATGAACCAGCCAGACCCGGACGACTTCTGCGACCGGTGCCACCCCGAGATTGCAACCGCACTGATGGCAGGAGAACACGGTCATGCAAACTGCATCTGCCACGGCTACAACCCAAACTCGAGTACGGGGATAGCTGGCACTGATTTTGACATCAACATGAAACACAACCTCTCAAAGACGATCTACTGCACAAGCTGCCACTCCGAGTACGATGATGTCACAGGCGAGATCGATATCGGGAGCGGCGCAAGCGGGATCAACCAGTCGGCACACTACATCATCGACACATCAAAGAAGGCGATGCTGTACAATCACTCTGCACAGCAGTTCAAGTAACGTCTCAACAGTTTCAATTTCAGAGCGTTCGTGATTCCATTGTGCGGATTTATCACGAACGGATACACTGCATGAATTTGGCTGATGACCTGACAATTTAACTTGCGGACATGATGTGAGTTATGTGGCAGCGTCGATGCGTCCGGTGCCAGAGCTATATCTTGAGTTTCAAAGAAACGCAAATTAACCTCTGATTTTTCTTAAAGAACGTGAAAATAGTATCAATTATTCTTCTTGTGCTTGTTTTCGTTCTTCGAATTCAGTGATTACTTTTTCCAAAGCTTTTAAAACTCGTTTTGCATGTTCAGGTGCCATAAATATCCTTGCAGTTGAGAGCGCGTCGCCTTCTGGCGGACCCTGCATGAAGTCTATAAAAAAATCTGAGTCAGAACAACTAACCATCGCAAGGTTAGAATAGAATGTAAAATCTATTCTCTTTATCTTCTCTGCCGTCTGCTCAGTTTTGTTTTCTTTATTCATTTAAACATTCTCCGTGTAATACGCTTGTTCACCGACGGGAGATGTTGCAACTACCACCCCACCCATGACCGCAGACCCCACCCGCCAAGAAGGTATAAGATCATCTCTTGTCCTAAAAAAAAGGCTTAAAGACGTATTTGCAGATGGAACGGAAGTGGTGTTGTAGAGATCTCCAGCAAGTTCTGTGACAACAACAGGTTCTTCAATTCGTTCTTTTTCAATGAGTTGTTCAAGTCGTTCCGATACGATGTATCTTTCCAACATTAAAATTATCTTTGCTTTCGTGTTTTCAATATTGAGTTGATATAACTGTGTTTTACCAACCTTGCCCGCTTTTTTTACCATGCCTTCCTCTAAAAGATTTTTTGTATGACTATAGACAGTTGCTTTAGACACATCGGTCATTCTTTCGATTTCCGGGACTGATAATACATCTTCATAATGCTCGGTAAAAGTTTCCACTACTTTAACTTGCGGGCAACCGCCAAACAATTCTGATAGTACGTACATGATCGTTCACCTGCTTGTTCTATAGTTAGTATAGATGTTGTACTTAAAGTTTATTTTTTCGCTTTGACATTATTCACATGCGAGATTTTTTATAAACCAGCCCCCCAATACTAAAAACACCGCATGGATGGCATCGTATTGAATGGTGATGAACGGAAAGTCCTTGGAGTGCTTGGTAAGTTGCACATATCCAAAAATAAGAACGTGCATGAAGCAACCATACGTAAAAAGCTACCTCAAAAATATCAAGGTAATTT
>JAYEGG010000056.1:0-5096 GCA_034658995.1 Methanobacteriota archaeon
TGGGTAATTTCTTTCCCCACTCGATTCTGAAGTACTCGATCTCGAGTATCGCGATCAGGTACACCGTGAGCAGCAAAAGTATCGCCTGCTGCCCGAATGTATGGTAACACAGCACTATCGCGATCGAAGTTAGGTGTATCGCTTTTCTCTTGAGTTCGTGGGTCAGATCGCCACTTATCAGAGTCTTGTTTCCTTTGCGAACATGCATGAACCCTATTGTATCTTCCAAACTTAATTGCAATCCCAAAACCTCGCAATCCCCTGCCATTCAACGAACGGCATATCCTTACAATCCGGTTGTGCGGCAACCCGTGAGCGGCAGCAACCAATAAGTATCACGGTAACAGATCACATATCCAAAGGAATCACCATGTCGATAAACACCGGAATGCTACTGATCTGGATATCATTTACAGGATGTATAGGGGCTATACTATATGGGACATGGCACTATTTCAGTAGAAATCCAAAGATACAACGTATATCGCAGATATTTGAGCTAACATGTCTTGCCGCGTCCACTCTTGCTGCCGCACTGCTGTTATATTATCTGTTAAACGTTACAGCACATTATCTGTACGTATTCCGGTTTTCCTGCGAGACTTTCCCGATTCTCTACAAGATATCAGCATTCTGGGCGGGGCAGGAGGGTTCGCTATTTATCTGGGCATGGTCCACACTGGTGTGTGTGGCACTACTGAGAGTTCACGCGAGGGGCAAGATCAGTGAGATCACAAGGATCGCGGGTCTTTCGGTGGCAGCGGTTTTCCTTATGCTGCTGGTAATCAGAAGCCCGTTTGAGCTTATTTATGGGATCGATCATCAGGGACACCTCCTTTCAACAAGCACCGATATCTTCGCAGTCCCCTATCTGATGGATAGCCATTTTGCGCAGGGCATGAACCCATTGCTCCGCAATCCGTGGATGGTGATCCATCCGCCGATCGTCTTCTTTGGGTATGCTGCGGCAGCGATACCGTTTGGTGCGGCGGCTGCTTACCTGCTGATCGGCGACCGGCGATGGATGGAGATCGCTGAGCCATGGAGCCGGATCACGTGGCTCTTCATGACGCTCGGGATCGGCATCGGCGGATTCTGGGCTTACGAGGTTCTCGGATGGGGCGCGTGGTACTGGGGATGGGATCCTGTGGAGACCTCCTCGCTCATCCCGTGGGTGGCTCTGACCGCGTACCTCCATACCCAGTTCCGGATGAAACGGAACCGTGAATACGGACTTGCCGCGCCCGCGCTCCTGATGCTATCGTTCATTCTGGTCATATTCGCAACATTTGTTACACGGAGCGGGTTATGGGCATCCCAGCACGGGTTTGCAACATCGGTCGAGGCGCAGATCATCGGCGTGTTTCTGGTTGAACTAATCCTGATATGTATTTGTATACTATTGTATGGATTCATGAGTGGTTCTGATACGAGTGAATCGAAAATGGAAAAGGCAAGCATTGGATCGAGGTTTAGATCACACCTTCTTGATTGGATTATCATTAATATAATTCAGTATACTGTTGGTTTGGTTCTTGTCCTCGTTGCTACTTTCTGGCAGGTTATGGACGTGATTGTACCCATGGCATTTCTTTTGGGTTTATCGATTCCGCTGGTATATTTTACATATTTCTTTGGAAATGGACAGACTCCCGGCATGAAAGTGGAAAAGATAAGACTGTGTGGAACGGATGAAACATATCCAATAGGATACGTAAAAGGGTGTATCAGGTGGGTAGGAATGATTATATCGGGTTTTGCCATCGGTCTGGGTTTCCTTTGGATATTAATAGACGAAAATAAGCAAGGGTGGCACGATAAGATAGCTGATACGTACGTTGTAGTTGAGTAAAAGCCCAACAAACCACCAGAGGTATTTTCAAAGGTAACTACTGCGGGTGCGTACCGAGAGCAGGACATTTGAGATTGTAAGGATCGCGGGTCTTTCGGTGGCAGCGATCTTCCTCCTGCTGCGGGTCATCAGAAGCCCGTTTGCACTTATTTATGAAATTGATCATCAGGGACACCTCCTTTCGACAAGCACCGATATCTTCGCAGTCCCCTATCTGATGGATAGCCATTATGCGCAGGGCATGAACCCATTGCTCCGCAATCCGTGGATGGTGATCCATCCGCCGATCGTCTTCTTTGGGTATGCTGCGGCAGCGATACCGTTTGGTGCGGCGGCTGCTTACCTGCTGATCGGCGACCGGCGATGGATGGAGATCGCTGAGCCATGGAGCCGGATCACGTGGCTCTTCATGACGCTCGGGATCGGCATCGGCGGATTCTGGGCTTACGAGGTTCTCGGATGGGGCGCGTGGTACTGGGGATGGGATCCTGTGGAGACCTCCTCGCTCATCCCGTGGGTGGCTCTGACCGCGTACCTCCATACCCAGTTCCGGATGAAACGGAACCGTGAATACGGACTTGCCGCGCCCGCGCTCCTGATGCTATCGTTCATTCTGGTCATATTCGCAACATTTGTTACACGGAGCGGGTTATGGGCATCCCAGCACGGGTTTGCAACATCGGTCGAGGCGCAGATCATCGGCGTGTTTCTGGCGGGGCTGGTTCTGGTAAGCCTCTGTATCTTGCAGCGCAGGTTCAGGATGGAAACGCACTGATTCTGTTGCCGCGGTTCCAGCGACTGGTATAAATGCGGGTAGTTATTTGTAGGTCATCGTAGATATTCAGCATAGACACGATGTAACAGGATTAGTATGACTATGACTTTACGAATATCGATTATCGGGTTTGGCGCGGTCGGGCAGGGCGTTGCGGGTGTGTTGATGCGCACGAACCACCCGTTCAAGGTGGTTGCGATCGCGGACTCCAGCGGCGCTGTTGTGGACGCTCGCGGCGTTGATCTCGCAGCAGCACTGAAGCGAAAGAAGGATACCGGAACGGTTGCAACCACTGATATAACTGCGGTTGACGTCATCGAGAGTGTGGATCATGAGATCGTGGTCGAGACGACGCCGACTGAGATGGAGACTGGTGGGATCGGGCTTATTCACATAAGGAAGGCTTTTGAGATGGGAAGACACGTCGTCACGTCGAACAAAGGTCCGCTCGTTGCAAAATATTCGGAATTATGTGGGCTTGCACGAAAAAACAATCTTCATTTCAGGTTTGAGGCGACGGTCGGTGGGGCGATGCCGATTATCAATCTTTCAGAGGAGGCTCTGGCTGGAAACCGGATTCTTGCAATCGAGGGCGTGTTGAACGGGACCTGCAACTACATACTATCGCGTATGGATGATGAGGGCGTGTCGTACGAGCAGGCACTTGGGGAAGCGCAAGAACTTGGTATCGCCGAAGCGGACCCGACTGCGGATGTTGAGGGGATCGATACCGTTGCAAAAATCGTGATCCTTGCGAACTATGTATTCGGGATGGATGTCGGGTATGAGGATGTGGATGTGACCGGCATCGCAAAGATCACGCCGGAAGCGTTCAAACTGGCAAAAGATGGTGGATACACGATACGATTGATCGGGGAGATCCGGGACGGGCTGCTTAAGGTTGCGCCAAAGATGGTGCCAAGAAACCACCCGCTGAACATCGGAGGCACCTTCAATCTGGCATCTATCCGGACCGAGCTTGCAGGCATGATCACGATCGGTGGGATCGGTGCAGGCTCAATCGAGACTGCGAGCGCGATACTAAGCGATGTTCTGTGGATAGAGCGAGTTCTCGGGGATTGAGGTTCGATTGCGCGGTGTCACCTCGCGGACATACGTTCGTATATCGAAGCGAGTTTTGCAACAATCAGGTAGAGTTTATCAACACCCTCCAAACCCTCCGCGACGCGTCCCATGTCGAGGTGATTATACCGATGGACAATACTGTTCCGCAGCCCATTATACCCTTTCAGGGTTTCTTTCTCATCCGTTCCGAGGATATGCTCTCTCGACAACTTTTCTATGTTGGCATAATCACCTCCAACCACCAGCCCCGCATCTTTTGTGAGCATGGCAACAATGTCCATAGAGATCTCAACACATGTTTGCAATGAGTGGAGCAGTGCTCTCTCGGTAACGTCATCGCAGATGTCATGAGACTCTATGAAATCCAATTCATCTTCAAAAAGTTCCAGTTTCTCCAAGTATCGCTCTCTTCGCATGTAACCACCTTTCTCGCAGCAGCATCCGTTCCTCAACGCTGCCAAATCGATTATATTCAACGCGCGATGCCACATCAGCCCAGAGTCTTCTGAATCTGTAGAAGTACGCTGAGAGTTCGATCTCATCACCATGGAGCGTCTGGTGATCGCGAATAATCTCGATCTGTATGTGCAGGGGCAGGTTCTCAAAAACGCTGATATCATATTTTCCGCCAAGCGCCCTCTCGATTCTTGTCAGGACGTCGCTGCTTGCGGGTCTGACAATGCAGATATCGATA
This sequence comes from Methanobacteriota archaeon, assembly GCA_034658995.1. GTDB lineage: Archaea > Halobacteriota > Methanosarcinia > Methanosarcinales > Methanogasteraceae > Methanogaster_D. The sequence goes on from JAYEGG010000056.1 coordinate 4,408, forward strand.
TCAGACCTTTCGGCATCTTCCAGCCGGGCACGGGATCCGAATAACACGATTCCAAGAGCGTCGTTTTCGAATATCTTAAAATCTTTTTCCATGTCCGCGTTGCTCGCCACAGTCTCCATTCAATCTCCTCTTGTGGATGCTGCTTTAAAATCCTTTCTCTCTTTTTTCAGTAGTTCCGAATATCTCTGCTTCCGGGATCGCTATCAATTCTTCTGCGGTATTGCACGATATACTTCACACCGCCACTACGGGGCACATCGTGGGCGACATGTGCTTCAGAACCGCAGACGACCCAGCCGTCACCCGATTCTACCCCTTCGTCGAGCGCACCATCGGCGGCGTCGCACCCACGCCACCGCCAGACACCATTCCAGCCACAGACGCCGATGGTGACGGCGTGCCCGGTGTCTGGGATGCGGACAACAGCACGCAAGATTACACTTGTGCGGAGGCAGGCAGCATCATCCGGGTGTTGATCCGGATCCGCGCTTATATGCGATCGAGACGATTAATTCGCACATCGTTGTAGAGCTGTTCTTAGAGTGTCGGGGCGGGGGAGCGTGGATCAACCAGTATGTGAATCCAGTAGTCTACCTCCTGGTTGCGTTCCTAACACAATTCACACAGATGTGTTCGATCGGTCTGATTCAGTCCATGTCACCAGTCTCCGCATCTTGTAGTATCATGAG
>JAYEGG010000057.1:0-5067 GCA_034658995.1 Methanobacteriota archaeon
CCGTCCCACGAACTGCCAGAACTGCCCGCTCTTCGTCGCCCTGACCTCATCATCTTCCATAACTCATTCCAGTTTATGATTCCTGCCATGTTACAATCCCCTATCCTTTTTTTCTAAATTCTTCATGTACTTCAGGTTTGAAAGAAGGAAAAAACTCCCCCCCCCAACAGAATTAGTGTGCTATTCCTTTTACCGTCCAAAGGATGCCGTTTAACTTCAATATCGCCATGGCACTCACTTATTTGCTATGGCATACACTGCTTTGGGTCGTGTTCAACATCCTTCAAACATTCTTTGTGTTTGCACATTTTCATGCCCTCTTCAGTTTAGCTTCTCACTCCTTTTTCAGCTTGGTTCCGGATAAACAAACACGCCTTTCTCGTCCAAATCAATGTCCAGCCCCTGGAATCTTGTGAGATACTCCTGATGGGTCGCCTTCGGATCCAGGTCACGAAAGAGTTCCGGATAGAACCATTTCGCCAGATATCCGATGCCCACAAAGTCTCTTGCCCCGCGATAGACGTCATTTGTAACTACATAGACATTTCCACCCTCTACTGCCGGTACTTTCTGAAGTTCAGGGCGGTTCATGACCTCTTCTTTCATCGCCTCTAACTCTGCCGTATCGTCTGCATCCAGCAGATAGCCACCTGCCCACCTGTGTATCCATATTATGAACTCAGGATCTCGCTCTATCACCTCTTCCGCATCCACAACAGCGCCAGTACTGAAAAGATCGCTGAAGATGTTATCAGCTCCGGCAGCCACAATCATCTGATGTTCTACGGATCCTACCCCATAAGTCGTGTAGAACTTCCTTAACATGCAGACTTTCGATTTATCTTCCTCTGAAATCTCTTCCACGATCTCCATGATGGGCATTTTACACACCTCATAGAAATCAATGAACTCTGCTGCCTCTTCCCTTTTATCAAGTATATATCCAAGCTTTCTTGTCTCTTTTACATACCATTCTGGCTTGAAGCAGTCGAAAGCAACCACTGCAATATCAGGATTAGCATCATGAAGAATGCCATCAATCTCCTCAAGACGATCCGGCCACTGAGTCCCATAATAGAAGACAACATCGGGTTGTAGCTCCAGTATCCTTTCGAAGTCAGGAGTCTTTCCTGATCCAATGCTCGGGAAATCGCTGAATTCCGGGAAGAATATATTGTCCGTTGTGACGGCACGAGTAACGCCGACTATGTTATCAGTTGCTTTAAGTGAACGCATCGTTTCAAGAACGTTTCTGTTTACGATGGTGATCCTCTCAACCGGCTTCTCCACGGTAACCGTTCTGTCCGCGGTATCGATCAGTGTCAGCTCTTTCTCCCGCCCAAGAATGACAAGCTCGATCTGGGTCACGTCCTGCATGTTGATCTTGCCGTCGTACTTTGCGTCCGAGAGTTCGGTCTTGTCGCGGTATTCGAGGATGATTAGTTCTGTGTACGTCACATCCTGCATGTTTATGGTGTCGTCTTCGTTTGCGTTGCCGAAGATTCCGAGTGTGTAGTCTGATGCAGCAACAGGCGGCGCCAGCAGCAGCAGTCCAATGGTCATTCCGACCAGTATCGTATTCATTCCCATGGCGTATTTCCTCCTTGTGATTCTATTCTGTATGATACATACACAAAATATCTGCTACATAATAGGGGTAAATCATAACTATTCCACTCTGAACTTAAGACTTTCAGTCAACATCATATTACAACATGATATGTGTAGTACCCACTTGTCATACCACACACCGCGGACCGCGCCCTCACGGACGCAAGCCCACGCGACCATCCCGGCATACGATCACCGGGCGGTGTGATTTCACTCCTGACTCATCCGTACCAGCAGGAAGATGAATAGCGGAATGCCGATGAGACCTGTTATCACGCCTACCGGGATGACGTCTGGCGCAATCACGCTTCTTGCCACGATATCGGTTCCAACGATCAACAGAGCGCCGATAAGCCCGGAAGCAGGGATTAAAAACTTGTTATCCCGCCCCACCGCCATGTATGCCAGGTGGGGTGCGATCAGACCAAGAAATGCGATCGTTCCAGTGAAACGAACCGTGCTTGCAACAAGCAAGGAAGCAATCACCATTAAAACCACCCTTTCCTGTCCTTTGTCCACGCTGACCGCCTCAAAATCTCTTAACTTTCTGATGTATAGATACACAACCAGCAAAAGAGAGTATAGAAGCAGAAGAGGGATAAAGAGCCTGAGATTCTCCCATGACGCCCGTTCAAGGATGCTGACAGACCAGGTCATCACCACTCCAACAGCTCCTGGTCTGTCAAAGAGGATGATTACCGGCAGGAACCTGGTGAAGCTCCATACCGCGCCAATCCCGACACACGCCAGCAATATCTTCGGTGTCGTTTCTCCTGCCCCTCCTTTCCATCTTCGCAGTCCGAGGACGATGAAGAAAGCAATGAGGGCGAATAAGACGAGTGATGCAGGATCAAAGATGAATGCGTAGCTTCGTGTCAGTACCAGCCAGACGAAGGACGCAACAAGGATCACTTCGATCGTTATTCGTATGGCAGCCTCCCGCCCTTTGCTCGCTATATATAGGATGAAGAGGGATGTGGGGATGGTGATGAGCGATGCGACTATTGTCACGACGTATTCTTTTCCTATCGCAACATCAGGAATGATTAGGGAGATGCCCGCACCAAATGCTGCTGCTGACGCTATTCCGAGCGTGTAGGGACTTGCAAGCGGGTTTTTTGTGACCCCCTGCATCACGCTTCCGGCGATGCCGAGACCGATTCCCGCCGCAATACCCATCAGGATGCGTGGCAATCGTATACCCCAGACCACTATGCCGGCAAGTTCTCGCTGCGCCGGGAACGTCTGCGGAAGAAGGTGATGCATGATCACCGCATAGATCTCCCCGAGTGTAATCTCCGCAGAGCCTATCGTCAGCAGGATGCAGGAGACGATGAATAGAAGGATTGCGAGCGAGACAATCGTGAGTATCCCGTTCCCTCTTCCTTCCCGCGTTACAATTTCACCTACCATCTTCTCACTTCTCAGTTCCCATCCGGGTGCTCTTCAGGGTGATACGCGTATACGCCGTGCTCGCTTAAGTCCCGGTTGAGCCCCTGAAACCCTGTCAGATATTCCTGGATTATATTTATTCTCATTGTATATTCCTTCTTTGCGGTTTTATTCTATGGGTCAGACGTACAATATATGTTACACAGTGCATGCGAATCATAGGTACTCAATTCAATACTTAAGACTTTTGATCAGTATCGTAACAGAGATCAGTAGACACGCCGTCCAATCTTCATACTGCCATCAGAGAACCGATCCCTCGAAACCGCATTGAAGACGCAATATTGAAAAGGTCTTGGCGATCGACGGATATCTCATTGGGATCGTTGTCCTTTCACACCGGTCTCACCGGAATGATGTATGGTCTCTCTCCGTCGCTCTTCACCAGAGCTTCCACGCCATACGCCTGCCTGATGTTCTCAACAGTGAGCACCGACTCAGGGCCCCCTGCGGCAAAGATCCTGCCGCCATTCATCAGGAGCAGCCTGTCGGTATATCGCGAGGCAAGGTTCAGGTCATGGATCGCAACGATCGCGGAGATCCCTTTCGTCCTCACGATGCCCTGCATGATATCCATCACCTCGAGCTGATGCCGTATGTCGAGGTTGCTTGTGGGCTCGTCCAGGAGGAGAATGTCCGCTTCCTGTGCAAGCGCCCGTGCGATCAGGACATTCTGCTGCTGACCTCCGCTGATCTCGTTAAAGTCCCTCATCGCAAACTCCATGATCCCCATGAGTTCCAGCACCTCTATCACCGCATCCACGTCATCATCGCTGCTCTTCCAGCCAAGATGCGGGCGTCTTCCCATGAGAACCGTGTCAAAGACGGTGGCAGGAAAGACGCGTGTCGTTGTCTGGGGCACATAGCCCATCCGTTTTGCGATCTCCATTCTCGTCATGTTGCTGACATCATTCCCGTCCAGGAGTATGCTTCCGCCTCTTGGAGTCAGGATCCGGTCGATGCACCGGATCAGCGTGGATTTGCCGGCGCCGTTCGGACCGACGATTCCGATTATCTCTGAACTATCCAGGTCCATTGATACGCCTTCGAGAACCAATGTACTATTGTAGCCGAATTCAACGCCTTTTACTTTTAATTTCACCAGTATTCCCTCCTTCGTCTCATTATCAGGTACAGGAAGAGTGGGGCTCCCATGAATGCAGTCACTGCCCCGACAGGGAGGATTACAGGAGCTATGATTCTTCTTGCCACAAGGTCTGCGGTGATGAGAATTACCGCACCTAAGAGACCTGAAACCGGGAGCACGTACCTGTTATCGCCTCCGATTGCGAGCCGTGTCATGTGCGGGGCAACAAGCCCGATAAACCCGATTGTGCCCGTGAAACAGACGATTGTTGCGACCATCAATGTTGAGACAATCATTGTTGTGACCCGGGTGCGCTTCACATTCACACCAAGGCTCTTCGCGGTCTCATCTCCTGCCCCCATCACGTTTAAGTCCCAGGACTTTGCCATGAGGTATGGGGCGCAGAGAGCGATCGCAACCGACACTACCGTCACAACGGACCACGATGCCCTGTTGAGGTCGCCGACCATCCAGAAGACGGCTTCCTTGACAGCCTCTGCCTCGCCAAAGTACTGAAGAATCGTGGTCATCGCACCAAAGAGGTACATCATCGCAATACCTGCGAGGATCATCGTCTCGGGTGTTGCGCCTTTGCGGCTCGATAACCCCAGGATGATGAACGATACCAGCAGCGCGAATATGAATGCGTTACCGATGATAAGATACTTCCCGCCGACGATTCCCGCACCCGCAAGAATCGCAAGCGAAGCGCCGAAACCCGCTCCTGACGAGATTCCGAGCGTGTACGGGCTTGCAAGCGGATTTCTGAGTACCGCCTGCATCACCGCACCTGCAATACCAAGACCAATGCCTGCAACGATTCCTAAGAAGATTCTGGGGAGCCTGAGATTCCAGACGCAGACATCCGCAAGCCATGTCGACTCGTGTATGTGAAGCTCGCCGTTCACCTCTTTAAC
>JAYEGG010000058.1:0-5065 GCA_034658995.1 Methanobacteriota archaeon
TCCGCGGTTCATTATATTTTCAACTGACAGGAAACTCTGCAAAACCGATATCGAGTGGCTGAATAGATGATCAATCTGATAGAGCTCCTGGGTTCGCTATCACGGAAGATACCAGAGAGCCATATTTAGCCCACCCGGAACACAAAGTTAACAATCCCGAAAGAACAAAAGAAGATCATGCAAACCATTTCCCTGCAAATTCCGGAAAAAGTAATGCTGACTGCTAAGATACCACGCCAGCATCTGAAAAGAGAACTGATGAAAGAGCTGGCATTACAGCTTTATCGCGAAGACATTGTCTCATTCGCCAATGCCAGACAGCTGGCGGGATTTAGTAAAACCGAGTTTCATTACCTCCTCGGTGAACGGCATATCCCGCGTCAGTATGACATTTCCGACTATGAAAAAGACCTTGAAAATCTGGAAGCGTGGCGAGACCGGCAATGATCATCGCCGACTCTACGCCGCTCATCAATTTCGCTGCGATTCATCGTCCGGATGTTCTTGAGCAGCTCTTTGAGAGGATTGTTATTCCGGAAGCCGTCGAAACAGAGCTACTTAAGAAGGGGAAACGATATCCCAGTGCGGAAGAATTAAAACGAGCAGATTTTATCGATGTTATACGAATTAACGATGTTGCGCTATGCAATTCGCTGAAAATCGATCCGGATCATGGTGAAGCTGAAGTGATCACGCTTGCACTGGAACAAGATGCCGAATTGCTGCTGCTGGACGAGATCGCAGGGCGCATGATCGCTAAATTCCACAACATCCCATTCACGGGTTCGATTGGCTGTTTGGTTGAAGCGAAGCGGACCGGGATAATCCCTAAAATCAAACCACTTCCGGATGCGACACTATCAGAAGCGCGTTTTTGGGTGAGTGAAGAGTTGTACTGCCGTGTTTTAAGCGACAATTGTGAATGATATTGGCAATTGTCGATTTTTACATCTGTGTTGTTGGACTAACTATTATCCCGCACAATAAGTAAGGATCGTGTGGATAATAGCCGCCTATATGCAGATGCAGAGGGCTGGTAATGGGTGAACTGGTATCGGGTGGCGGGCAGGACGGCTTCGGCGGAATTCCGCTCGTGGAGCAGATCATCTTCAATGTCACCGATCTTGAGGGAAGTCCCGCGCCTGATGTCGATGTTACGGTCAGCATATCCCCGGATGGGACTGATGTCACCCAACCCGCTCCCTCGTATCGATTGATATGCCGTCGCCCGTTATGTAAAACGGTATCATCTTTCCCATGGGTAAAACACCCTTCAGTTTCGGGATGTTGATGAATCGATTGATCTTGTCGCCTGCATGTACGGTTCTGAACTGGATGATGCCGTCCACCATTGATCTCATGATCCTTTCCGCTCGTTCGGGGAGTATGCCGGTGTCCGCTGCCAGCAGAAACGTTGTGCCGCTGTACCTGCTCACATTGATCAGTGAATTGAGCGCATCCACCAGTATGTGAATCTCCTCGTCGATGAAGAGTGATGTGAAGGTGTCCACGATGCAGAGATCCATCTCTGAGATGTTTTGGAGCGAGGGATCGATCAGGTGATATAGATTCCTGTGTTTCAGGGTGTCTTCACGGCACATATCGAGGAGTGCGGTCAGATCCTTGAAATCCCCGAGTATTGTAAATCCGTCTGAATTTCCATTTAACCCAAACATTGCCATCTGGTCGAGCACGTCATCGTTTGATCGTTTTGTTGAGATGTATAGCACTTTTTTGCCAATTTTTAGGGCATCGAATCCTACTCTCTGTATGAATACACTTTTTATGCTGCCCAAATCCTCTTCGATCAATAACACGCTATTTTGTGGGATTTCTTCCAATCCAATGTCTGTCAGAACCATTATGCTGGTTATTCGATACCAGCATTCATAACGTTTTGCTATGTATTTTACATAGATTCTGTTTTAGTATATAGAATATGCGGGAAAGATATATCAACGCCAGATTAGAGGATACAGATAGGATGTCACTACACAATGACGAATCCGGCATTTCGGTCATCATCGGTACACTGATGCTCATCCTGATCACGATAGTCGCAGCATCGGGGCTTGCGCTCATGGTATCAGGGATGCAGAACGATGCGATGGAGCGTGAGAGTCATCTTGCTGCTGTTGCGAGCGAGAATCTCCGGATTATTTCGATCGATCCTGCCGGTAATTCCACCGGCGGGGGCTGGGATTCGGTCAATGTCACCATCATGAACCTCAACACCGCAGACTCACGCATCACCGCGATCGGTTTGAATGGTGTTCATGCAAGGAACTATATGGCTAAGGGTGCGTCCGGCGATCTTGATTATTATAGGGGATATCCTACAGGATACAATTTTAAGAAGAGAGTCATAGTTCCTGCTGCGGGGAGCAAGGAGATATGCCTGGATCTTACAGAACAGATCGTGATCGAGTCCAACGAGTTTATTGATGTGTTAGGCTGGGCTAATAACAGTGAGAATTATACATACCCCCTACCGAACCATCCGCGTGTGGCATATCCGTATGCCCTGTATCCTGACATGGAATGCGATGAGACCGTCTGCAATGTAACGGATGGTGGTAACGTTACTGGTCAACATGGCAATTATGCACTTGATGAGATTACAGGGAACATAACGCTCATTGGCACCGCCTTTGGTGGCGGCATGACCAATACCAGCAGCTACAACATCACCTACATGACCCGGTTCGATACGTTCGCCTCGCCTCTCCGGGTGCGTAAAAACGAGCCTATCACTATCGAGGTGATCACCTCACTCATAAATATCTTCAAGCGAACCTTCATGCCACCTGTGCCGCTTGCAGAGGTGCAGTTTGAGATCGAGCGTGTGGTGGATTCCGATGGTAGCGTGTCCTATCGAGATTATCTGATACTGGATGCATCAGACTCGTTTGATCCGGACGATGGCTCCATCACGGAATATCGATGGGCAGTGTGGGATAATTCTTTGGGGATATATTACTACAACCTGACCGGGATGAAGGTAAGACCTGTGAAACTGAACTTGACGGCAGCACATAACATCGAGATAGACCTTGAGGTACGCGACGATACCGGGATGGTGTCAAGGCTCAGCCAGCGATCCGGGAACATCAGCATTCCGTGAATCCGGCATCAATCAGAACGATAGGAATTGCTGCATCGTTTCATATATGCTTTGGATTTCTTCTATATACACTATATATACAGTGGAAAGTATAACTATATAATATGTTACCTTAATTTAATTACAGACACTAATCTGATAGTACCCCGCTTGGACATGCCCTGATAAGGGCTTGCAGAAAAATAAAGTAGCGTTTTTCTGATTCTATGGTTTCCAATCTTTGCGCCCTTGCGTCATCGCGTCTTTGCGTTCCTCTGATACAACGCAAGGTCGCAAGGTCGCAGAGACGCAAAGTTGAGAGAGATGCGCCCGCGTTTTTTTGCATACGCGATTGGATACCGTTAGCGACCACAGAAAACGTCAGAACCAGGAAATTTCAATATGTTATTTTTCGGTGACGACTAAGATTCCAAAGAGCTTTCTAACTTCTGACCCCGTCAGCGCCCCGCTTGTATCTGCCAAACTCGGAATCGACCAGTTCCGCACCGCGGAAGACCGGACCGTCCTTGCACACCCGGTAGCCCCCCGGGTCGATGCAGCAGGCGCCACAGACCCCGATTCCGCACTTGATGTACCGGTGCAGACTGAACCATGCCCGCTTAAGCTCCTGATCATTCAGCATCCGCAGGAGTGCATACATCATCGGCTCAGGACCACATGCGTATATGTGTCGGTCGAGAGCATCATCAAGCAGTTCGGTGACCCTACCATGAAATCCCGCAGAGCCATCGTCAGTTGCGATCATGACCTCTCCTGCATCCGAAAATCTCTGCTGGAACAGCAGTTCGCTCTGCGTGCGTGCGCCAAGCAGTGTCAGCACGTCATACCCCATCTCATATACCTTCTCGGCAAGCGGCGCAAGCGGTGCCGCACCGACACCCCCTGCAACGATCAGCACCGGATCACGGATCTCAAAGCCGTTGCCATACGGCCCCCTGATACCGATGGTGTCGCCAACGCCAAGCCCAAAGAGCGCGGAGGTCGCATCGCCCACCTCCTGTACCGTGATCATGTTACTGTCTGACAGGGACATCGGAATCTCGTCAACGCCCCTGATCCAGACCATGACATATTGACCGGGCGTGAAGTCAAGCGAGAGGTCAAGGACAAACGACCTGACAGACGGAGTCTCGTCCCTGATATCGATGATCGTTGCGTTGATTGGTCTCATGATCGTTACCATCTTCTTGTGTCAATCCCGTGAAATCTCGTGAAATCTCGTGGTTTTTTTGCCTCAGCTAAACACGTATATCTATCGTTGATTGTTCTTTTGCGTAAATCTTGTGGTTGCTCGCACACCACACACTTTTGGGGGGGGGACTTCGATGCGATTCCGGTAGGAGTGCCCCCTGGCAACTGACGCCCCACCCACCCAGCGCATAACCTCGCTCATTTAAGATGTCTGAGACGATTCTTGCCAAACCGCGCCGCTACGCTCATCGATCACGTGCCGAATCTCAATAAGTTTTCGGTACGTGTTTAGCTAACTATAAGATTGCAGCTAAACACATACAGAACCACGAGATTACACAGATTTTCACAAGATTTCTGTGTTAATCTCGTGAAATCTTGTGTAATCTCGTGGTTTTTCGCATTGGCTAAACACATACAGTTTTCGCTGGATCTGCGAGTCATCCGAGGGGGATCATGACAAGACGGTCACACCACCATGGTGTTGCAGAAGATGCCATGAATCTGTTCAAGTGGGTTGTTAGGTAAAATCGGTGTAATCCGTGTTTATCTGTGGCTAAAAGCTTTTATCAGCCGCAGATTTCACAGATAGACACAGGTTAAAGGTTGTTTTCCAAAGGGAGGGGTTCATTCAGGAGATTCCGCCCGACGTTTGAGGGCGTTGGATCTCACCACTACAGGGGAGGACTCAACAGCGTCAGGTCCTTTAAAGTATTTGCCCGGGGGGACCCAGACTGCCAAAAGCTTTAC
>JAYEGG010000059.1:0-5049 GCA_034658995.1 Methanobacteriota archaeon
TGTTTCATTCCCTTCTATATACCCAACCTTGATGCCGTACGAACCGGTGCCGCTATGACTGTCGTAATGCTGGACCTGGACGTAATATGTAGCAGGCGTGAGGTCAGCGACGATTTTCGCATTCAAACCGCTGCCGCTGTCATCATCTCGGTCAATTAGCTTTGTTTGACTGTCGGGACCGTAGAGTGACATCACAACATCCGTTCGCCCCTCGGTCTCAATTGTGTATTGACCTGCTTTTATCGCAGTGAACTTGTAGGGGTGTTTCTCTCCGGGCTGGCTGATTTCAGCTGATGTGGCTGCTGTCTCGACAACCGTGAGTTCAACAGGACCATCCACTGGTGGGATGGTGGGTATGGCAAAAGCTCTCCGATCACGAAAATCGTCAGATACAGGTCCATACTCGTTGTACTGTGGTTTTTGATCTGATTCTATCAACTCACAGATCGTGCTGTGCAGGTCATCAAGAGTTCCTTGAAATGCACCATCGCTCCATGTATCACATAACGCCATAGTGAAAGCGCCGCCTCTTTGATACCCCTCCGAACCAAAACCGTCACGGCATCCACCTAAATGGATAAGCTGTGCTTTCATCTCAACTGTTTTCTGTGCTTTTCTTGCCAAAGGTCTGAATATCGCCTCTTCGTTTACAGGTACGTTCATCCTCCCCCTATAATTGGTTCCGGAATTGCAACTGTCGCTTAACATAATGATGTGGACGCCCGATTCGAACTTTGTTAACGCGTCGTGTATTTCGTCATCAATTATTTGTTCGCAATAAGCGACAAGTGTTTCGTCCTTGCCATCCAGCTCATCTCCATTACGATCTGGCTGCTGCCCCCCATGACCCGAATAATAGAAAACAAAGATATCACCCGCCACCCTGTTTTCAGCAGCACAATGTAACGAAGAAAGAATCGCTTCACGTGTCGCCTCCTCTGTTTTCAACGTCTGTATCTGATATCCAAGGGGTTCTAGTATCCTTGCCATATTATCTACGTCAAGTTCGCAGCCCCAACAGCCACCTGTACCATCCCACCCATTATAACAAGCAGGATCTACACTTTTTAGTCCAACCAGTACAGCAGATGCTTTAGCCATTAGTACTTCCTCCCGTATTCTTGTGCACTACCAAAGTCAACCCGGTCGTCGTGTATGTCCGCCATATCACCTACAGCCGGTCTACGCCTGGGTATCTCAACTACTCCGTTTATTCTTATTTCAGTCATTTGATATTCCTCCTCCTTCGTGGGGAAGTCACTATACACTGCACTTAGGTACAGAGCATGTGTATAGCGCTTTTCTTTGTCTGCACATAATCTCCACACAACCTCTCATCCATGACCCAACCGAACCATGACAACATCCAGGAGCCCATAGATGATCTTTGCACCATTGCCCTATGGATGTGAGAAATGTTGCCTGGGCATCATGCGCGATCATTCGGACCCTGTTGCCCTCTATCACCAAGACTTCGATGGGGTCATACGCTACGGGTTTTACGAACCCACGTGTACTACCGGAGAACAAAAGCGTTTCCTCTGGCATTTGAATCATTTCCTTTTGTGGTACAGCAAAAGCGGCGTATTTCACTGGATTTTTGCTGTGTGGCTGCGCTACTGTATATCAAGAGGTAGTATATAAATGAATAGGAAACTTGGGTTCAGAAACATTGTTCAGTATTTCACGTTCTCAACCTGTTCAACAGAACGGTAAATAGAACGGCTAAACCATGATCTCGTACCCGTACCCCCGCTCCTCCAGCCCCGCCCATTCCCGATCAACCTCCGCCTGCACCTCCTCGATATCCCGTTCAGACAGATGCGAGAACCTCTCCTGCGCCCGCAGATACTCTGAAACCTCCCGCCTCTTCTTTGGAATGTATGTCAGATTAACCCTGCCATCTGTGATCTCGTAGAGCTTCCGGATTCCTGTTTTCACCGCCAACCGCCCGATATTGATCCCCTCAGACGGATCAAAACCCCAGCCGACCGGGCATGGCACCAGCAGATCGATATAAGCCAGCCCCTTAACCTCAGCCGCCCTCTTCACTTTATTCAGAAAATCGATTGGATATGATGGACATGCTGTTGCGATGTATGGTATCCTGTGAGCCGCCATGATTGCAGGCATGTCCTTTGCCACCTCGACCTTTCCGACCGGCGTTGTCGATGTATATGACGCACGCGGCGTCGAGCTTGCCCGCTGGTGCCCGGTGTTCCCGAATGACTGGTTGTTGTAGCAGATGTAGATCATGTCGATGTTCTTCTCTGCCGCTCCGGATAGGCTCTGGAGTCCGATGTCATACGTTGCGCCATCGCCGGCATAACAGAGAATATTTGCCTTTATATTCTTTCTCCGCAGCGCATAGTAGAGTGCGGTTCCTGCGGCTCCGGAGTTCTCGATTGCGAGGTGGATCCACGGAACCCGAAGCGGTGTGGTTGGATAAACAGGGAGCAGGGTCATGCAGCCGGAGCCATTGATGACAACCGTGTCCTTGCCAAGAACCTTCAGTGCAAGACGAAGCCCGAGAGACGCAGAACAGCCCTGACACGCGACGTGTCCCCCGACAAGGTAGTCTTCCATCGGGATATCGGTCAATTTCTTTAGATCAGGGGTCTTCAAAATATCCACTCCTCTACGTCTCGTCCAAGTCTTCCGAAGATCTTCTCGTACTTTTCGGCACCGATTCGTCTGCCGCCGAGCCCTGCAATAAAACTGGTAACACTCCTTCCGAGGCAGGCTTTCACCTCGGTTGCTATGATTCCGCCGCTCCCGGGCGAGATATCCTGGTCGATTACACCGATCTCTTCCACACGAGAGAGCGCATCGAGGGTCTCCTCGCATGGAAACGGTCGCATCGTCCTCAACCTGAGCATTCCCACCTTTTCCCCCTCTGCCCGTAGTTTGTCGACCGTGTATTTGAGTATCGCTGACTCGGAACCAGCAATCACAAGTACACGCTCGGAATCTTCCGGATAGTATGACTCGACAAGTCCGCACCCCCACCTCCTCCCGGTCATCTTCTCCCATTCGGCGCAGACATCCGTTATGACACCTTTTGAATTCTGCATCGCCATGCGCTGCTGTGATCTGAAGTACATGTACTCGTCAAAGACGGCGCCACCCATGCTCATCGGCTCTTTCGGATCCAGAATGGTGTGCGTTGGGCTATATGCCGGCAGAAAATCATCTATCTCCTCCTGACCCGGGATCTCCACAGGTTCTCTTGTTGCGGAGAGCGTAAAACCATCGAGATTGATCATCATCGGCAGCAGAACCTCGCTGTTCTCTGCAATCTTGTACCCCATAACCACGCTGTCCAGAACCTCCTGATTGCTTGCGCAGAATATCTGGAGCCATCCGGAGTCCCGCTGCACGAGTGCGTCGTTGTGATCCGACCAGAGCGTTATCGGCGCGGACAACCCCCTGCTGACGTTGACAAGGATCACGGGAAGCCTGAGACCGCTTGTCACAAACATCATCTCGGTCATCAGCAGTAGCCCCTGCGAGCTTGTCGCACTGAAGACACGTGTGCCGGCAGAGGAGGCGGCTGCAAGAGCGCTAATGACGCTGTGTTCTGATTCCATCGGCAGGAAGTCCGCGTCCATCTCGCCACTTGTAATCCACGATGCGATCTCCTCTATTATCGCGGTCTGGGGAGTTATCGGAAAGTTCGGGATTATCTCAGCTCTCGCAAGCCTTGCCCCCCATGCAGCAGCGCCATTTCCCGTGATCATCCGTCTTGGGCACACTTCTCACACCTCCCTCTGGGCTGTGATGAACCTGCAAACATTTACGCATATCCCGCAGCCCTTGCAGTGATCGTAGTCGATCCATATATCATCGTCATCGACGTGTATGGCGCCTTCCGGACAGAAGACCCAGCATTTTCCGCACCGCACACACTTATCACTGTCGATTGTCGGTCTGAAGACTCTCCACGTCCCGGTGTTGTTTTTAAGTGCGCTCGCAGGTTCTCTGATCACGGGAATGCCGCGATCCCCATCATAGGAAATATTGATGATCTTCATCTCGCGGTCACCTCCGCCCCCGTCACCAGCTCGCATGCTTTAAGTGCGCCTTTTATGTTTTTATCGATCAGATCCTCCGGGTATTTCCCGAGTTCGTCCCTGACCGCCTTCTTGAACGCATCGACTGTGATAAGATGCGTTATTCCGATCAGAAATCCGATGATCACCACATTCGGGATCGGCTTTTTCAGGTACTCGAGTGCAAGACCGATCCCATCGACACAGAAGACTCTTAAATCTTTTATTTCAGGATGCGCATCCTTAAAATCCACTGCGCTACGGGTTGTGTTTATTATTATGGTGCAATCGCCGGGCACGTCTGAAAAGACATCCTTGATCTCGATTATCGACTCATCGAGCAGTATTAGAATATTTGGCTTTGCGATGTACCCTCTCAGAAGGATCGGTTCGTCGTCGATTCGGACAAACGCCATGACCGGCGCGCCCCGTCTGGCAGCGCCATAGAGGGGAAAGTCCTGTGCATACAGTCCATCATAGAGTGCTGCTGTGCCAAGTATCCGGGAGGTCACAACCACGCCCTGACCGCCCCGTCCGTGTATTGTTATCTCGGGCATATCGACCTGTTGCGTTGCAGCGAGGGGTAGTTTGTCTCATCGGTATCAGTCCATCTAAACCTTTCGCAAGAAATGGCAAGGGTGACTTCCTCCCCGCTACAAGTAACGGGGCTTCCTGCTTCACGGGGCGCCCAACGGCGCATCTCCACAGGCTTAAATTCCGCACAGTCCGTGCGTACATACGGTTTCGCAAACATCTCGCCAGCACTTTCAGCCTTGCGAGACAGATTGTGTTCGACACGCCGGTATTTAAAGGCTTTGGTGCGGCATTCAGCCCCGCTACAAGTAACGGGGTCTTCTGCCGCGTATCTATAAAAAACGTATGTGTTTAGCCAAGGCGAAAAACCACGAGATTACACAAGATTTCACGAGATTAACACAGAAATCTTGTGAAAATCTGTGTAATCTCGTGGTTCTGTATGTGTTTAGCTGCAATCTTA
>JAYEGG010000060.1:0-5035 GCA_034658995.1 Methanobacteriota archaeon
AATCAAAGAAGCCATGATCGCAGCAGGGGCGGGAAATAAGAGTCCTTGATCAAACTTTGAGACTTTTTAATTTGTTCTGGTCGGTTGAACAACATAATAATAATCCTGCAAACAGTGATATGATAGTACTTCCGAAGTCAGTGTTGATCTGTGGCAAATACAACTTTTAGCCGCAGATTAACGATGTAAATGACTTTTCAGATCGATAGCGCTCAATTCTATCAGTTGTGCTTACATAAGACAACCCGAGGTAGCCAGAAAATGATAAAAAATCTCCTGTTTTAGGTACCCGGAGCAGTTACGGTCATTTGATCATTTCATCCGTAATCTCAACCATTTTCCGAAACTCCGCCGCCTCCGGCTCAGATTTCGCAAATTCGACGAGTTCGCACCGGTTGAGGCATTCCTTAACCGTCCCAACGTCCCGGTTCTCCTTTTCCAGCAAATGCATAGTCTCTACTCCGGTCAGTTCCCTGTTGGCTCTGAATTTATGCGAAAAATAGAATCTCAGTGCTTCTGACACTTTTGCGTACGCCTCCTTCTCCTCACCGCGCTCGAAGAGAGCCCGCGCTTCACTGATCATCCCTCCGGCGACTGTAACATAATCTATCTCTATGTTTTCGGGGTTTTCCGCGGGTTGCGCCGGTGGTGCGGCGGGTTTATTCAGGTATTTCCTATAAATAAACCAGCCAGCAACACACGCCGCACATATAATCAGAGCGAGAATTAGAATCCACAGCAGGTCCGCCCTCCCGGATTCGCCGACGATTACGACGTTCTCAATTGTCCCATTGATGTAATCCGCGCAGATCTCCCTCTTCTCGCCGTCTTCACCCACATAAGGGACTGTTATTTGCGTGTGGTTCTGCGAGAGCTGATCAAACGCAGCAGCACCTCTCTTAAATCCACTCTCATTCAGCCCATAATCCAGCCGCTGAAACTCGGGGTTCTGCGCAAGCGAGGTCATGATCGCGCTCGTATCCTCGCTTGTCTGGGACATTAGCTCCTGCATGCTCCCGTTCTCCATACTGCCGGCGAGGCGTGCCGTTTCGCCACCCGGTTTCTGGTATCCGAGCTCGAAGTCTCCTGTGTTGTTTGAGGCTGGGTTTACGGATGCATTCGTGAGATTATAACCTTTATTCAGCAATTCCTGATGTTTCTTCTGAAACTCACGGTTCTCTGCGATCTGTTTCTTGAATTCATCCCCCATCTGCTGCTGTTTCTGCAGCTCTCGCTGCATCTCTTCTTTGATTGCACCAGTGTTCTGGTTTAGCTGGTTATTCCGGACCAGGTCCCCGGGATCTCCCTCCTGCTGATTTTGCTGGCTTTGCTGCCCGGTCCCCCCGGTTCCTGTCAAACCCCCGATCTGAACACTCATCGAGCTTCCTGAACTATAGGATGTCGAGTGTACGCTCTGCCCGCCGCACTCATAGATCGTTGTTATGCCCTGCTGCTCTTGTCCCTGCGCGGCTGTGCCATTGACCGTGATATCAAGGGCGTTTGAGGTCACAGTCTCCTCCTTTCCGGTTTCGGGACTAGTGTATGTGATCGTTGCCGGTTCGAGCGTGTAGCTTCCGGGCGCGTACGGCTTGATCGGCTCGTAAGCGAGCGTCGTTTCTCTCTGATCGGGGAGAGTTCGCTCGAGGCACTGGATATCGAGTCCGTTGTTTCCGAACACGTTCTTATCGACGAGTTGTATGGGGATTTCGGTTCCGAACGGGTTTGTGAACCTGAGCAGGATCGTCACATCATCTCCAACCTGAATATCGGTGTTCTCGACGGTCTTCTCAACAGTTAGGCTCTCTGCAGCGACACATGGCATGATCACAGCCATGCCAATAACCATAACTATAACCATAACCATAACCATTGTGGTCCGTGCCAACAGCGTTCGCCCTCGTCTCATTGCAATTCCCTCATACAATCTCACACAATTATCCTGTACTTCCCATAAATCACATACAGATATACCAGAAGCACGACAAGCGCAGCCGCAAAGAACCAGTCCTTGATGCTCGTCTCTTCCCGGACGCGCTCAATATTCTGGCTGATATTTGCGTATATCTCATCCAGCGTGCTGTCGTCGACTGATTTGTAGTATTGCCCCCCGGTCTCTGCTGCAATCGCTTTCAGGGTAGCTTCATCGAGTTCCGCGTACTGCGGACGCCCGAAGAAGTCATAACCAAGAACCACAGGCTCGACAGATCCCATCCCGATCGCATTCACCTGAATATTCAACGTCCTCGCAAAGACGACCGCCTCGCCCGGGGCAACGACGCCTGCGTTGTTGACACCGTCGCTCAAAAGGATCACGACCTTCTTCTTGTTCGGTATCGACGTTGCCATATCGACCGCAAGAGCCACCCCATCACCTATCGCGGTCTTACCTTCTCTCGGTTCGACCGCTTTTAACTTCTCAAGAGCCTTATCCTTATACGGAGTCAGATACGCGGCGGTCGTTGCCCCTGACTCAAAGACCACGATTCCGACGTTGTCTTTGGAATCAAGATTCCGGATAAGAATCGCAGCAGATCTCTTTGCAGCCTCAAGCCGGGTCGGCGTGTAATCGCTCGCCTGCATGCTTCCTGAATTGTCGATCACAAGCACCACGTTCACGCCTTCTTTCGCTTGCTTGAGCGGTATGTGCGGGTCAGCGAGTCCGAGGATCAGGAGTGTGATTGCAAAGAGCAGAATATAGAATGGCAGATTCTGACGCAATGAATGTTTTTTACCGGACGCTTCCTTGATTATCCCGAGGTTGCTGAATTTGAGCGCAGATGCCCGCTTCTTCTCCCGGTGGATCGTGTAAGCATAATAGATCACAGGTAGGATCAGTAGAAGCAGCAGCCTCACGGGTTCTAAGAATCCAAATCCCATCTTACCGCATCCTCTTCTCTTTCAGCCTGAAAAACCGCCGCAGCGGAATATCGAAGGGCTGATCAGTCCTTATGTTGATCATATCTACCTTGAGTCGCTTCATCTTCTCTGAGAGCAGCTTGTTTCTCTGGTCCATGATCTCAACATAATTCTGTCTGAACCTCTCGTCGGATGTATCGACCAGAAACTGCTCGCCGGTCTCACCGTCTTCCATCATCACATACCCGATATCCGGAATATCAGACTCTCTCACGTCGCTTACGTTGATCAATATCACCTCATGCCTGTTTTTCAGAATCCCGAGGCTCTTCTCGAAATCCTCTGCAAAAAAATCTGATATGGCAAACATAATGCTCCGCCGCTTCGCAACATTGGATATATGCCTGATGCAGTTGTTGAGATCGGTCGTCTTATTCTCAGGCTCGAAATAGATCATCTCCCGCAGCAGTTTGAAGAGATGCGACCTCCCTTTTCTTGGCGGTATGAACTCCTCGACCTCGCTTGTGCAGAGAAACATCCCTACGCTGTCGTTGTTTGCAAGCGCCGAAAAGATGAGTGATGCCGCGATCTCAACACCGTAATCCCGCTTTCGCCGCTCAAAACCAAATTCGTTGCTTGCTGACACGTCAAGAATTATGTATACGGTTAGATCTCGTTCTTCGATGAATTCTTTCACAAATGGCGCGTTCATTCGTGCAGTCACGTTCCAATCGATCGCACGGATGTCATCGCCTGCGACATATTCCCGAATATCCGAAAATTCGATCCCTCTGCCCTTGAAGACCGAGTGGTAGTATCCTGCTATGATGCCCTCTACCATCCGCTGAGTCTTAATCTCAAGCTTCCGTACGTTTCTTATGACCTCTTGCACCCGTTCCGGCATGATTTTCCCTCACCGCCCCCTGAACTCACCACCGATTCACCCTCATGGTGATCTGATCTTCCCCAGTATCGTTTTGATGATCTGGTCTGTTGTAACCTCGCGAGCCTCTGCCTCGTAGCTCAGAAGTATCCTGTGGCGGAGAACATCAGCGGTGATCGCTTTAACGTCCTCGGGAATCACGTATCCCCGTCCGTTCATGATCGCATGAGCTTTCCCTGCGAGGATTAAGTATATGGACGCTCTCGGAGAGACTCCGTACTCGATCAGATCCCCGAGGTCAAGGTCGTAATCAGCCGGGTGCCTCGTCGCATCAACGATGTCGGTCACGTAGTCCTCGATCGTCTCGTCTGCGTAGACCTCCCTGTTGAACTGCTGAATCTCCGTAATCCGGCTTTCCGAAATCATGCGCTTAACATCCGGATGCGCACCCCCGGTCATCCGCCGGATGATTGTCTTCTCCTCGGCTTTTGAGGGGTAGTCAATCAAGATCTTGAAGATGAACCTGTCGATCTGCGCTTCGGGCAGCCTGTAGGTCCCCTCGGTCTCAAGCGGGTTCTGGGTCGCAAGCACCAGAAACGGAGCGTTAAGAATGTACGTATCGCCACCTATCGTGACCTGTCGCTCCTGCATTGCCTCAAGAAGCGCGGACTGCACCTTCGGTGGGGCGCGGTTGATCTCGTCAGCCAGAATGAAGTTATGGAATATCGGGCCTTTCTGCGTCGTAAACGACGTGGTTTTCGGTTCGTAAATTTTTGTCCCGACGATATCCGCGGGCAGGAGGTCGGGAGTGAACTGAATCCGGCAGAATTCTGTGTCGAGCGCATCAGAGAGCGTTTTTACCATGAGCGTCTTTGCAAGCCCTGGAACCCCCTCCAGCAGGACATGCCCATCAGCAATCAAGGAAATCATCAACCGATCCAGAACACCGGTCTGTCCGACGATCACTTGCTTAATTTCATCCAAAACTTTGTTTATATCCCCGGAATACTCCTGTGCCTTTGCGTTAAGTTCTTGTATGCTTTTATCCGTTTTGATCACCTGATGTTCTGTGGATTGACGTTAACATCAGTATCATTACGCGAATAACAACTTAAAGATTTGGTCGGGTTGTGGGTGAATTTTTCCGATCCTGATAGATTCTGCGGTTATTTTGGCTCTTTGGTAATTCGAGTTACAAGCACTTTTTCACACTTCAGGAGGCTCCGGTTATGGTATGGAATATTAAACCGCAGAGGACGCAGAGGTACGCAGAGAGTTGTTATTTTTCTCTTTCGC
>JAYEGG010000061.1:0-2892 GCA_034658995.1 Methanobacteriota archaeon
CAGGAAGCCCCGTTACTTGTAGCGGGGAGGAAGTCACGTAATTCCCGTTCCAACAACCTGACCACTGATTCATTCGTTGGTGCGATTACTCCAATCCAACCTGCGCTGTTGGCGCCGTTAACCTCATCGGCGCCTGCCCTATCCTGTCCCGCCACCACAACCTCCCCCCAGACAGCGGGTGTAATAAGAATATTTCCATAAAACTCTTTTAATAGTTTCAGGCGTCCGATTCCTGCCAGATGGATCAGGGTGGAAGAATCACTGATGGCTTCGGGCATACTCAATATCTTCCTCTAAGTTCCTTTCTGTGTAGTGGTGTATGATATGTCGCTGTCCCAAAAGTTCCTCGAACTCCCATCGCCCCATCCCGGCAAGTACACTTGCTTTGCCTGATGAAAGCACGCCACGCTGATACAGTGCCAGTGCCAGTTCCTTGTGCAATGTGTCTTCCACTTCAGCGGGAGGCAGACGGAGCGCATCCACAATATCCCCTGGTATCTCCAAGATGAGATTCGGAACTCCTTCGCCATGCATCGTCTTCGTCCTCGTTTCCATATCTCCCTGTTTTGGATTTCTATCTATATATTACCATCTACCTTAAAACGGGTCACGCTGATCCGTAAGCTCTCCCCGGATTGCACTGACAGCCGCGGTCTCAACCGATGACCGATATATCTCTTAATTGTTGTTTCCCATCATTCCCTTGAAGTTCCGGTTCTGCGTAGACAAGACCACTTCCGCACCCCCGAGTGCAACCGTTCGCCCGATGCAAAAAACCGCAGTCCGGCGCGCAGACGGCAGCCCCCACCTCAACAAGCTTGGCGAGCACCCCTTCTGAGATCACCTGCAAGAGCACGCTCCTGCTTGCGGGATATACGACCAGTCTCGTGTCTTTTGCCGCTTTCTCGCCCTTCAGTATCCGGGCGGTAATCCGCAGATCCTCGATCCTGCCGTTTGTGCACGCGCCGATGCAGACCTGATCAAGCGAGAGTCCCGCGAATTCGCCCACCCGGACTTACGTTGTTAACCCGGGTGCGGAGCAGCGATCTGCGGCAATCATTATCTCTGATGCATAATCCGCCCCGTCATCGGGCTGCAATGACGGGTACTCATCAGATCTGCCGTATCGTGCAAGGAACTCACGAACCTTCTTGTCGGCAGCAGAGTGTCCGCATTTCCCGCCGGCTTCAATCGCCATGTTACACATCACAAGTCGTGACTCGACGCTCATCTCATTCACGGTGTTTCCAAGAAATTCCATCGACATGTATGTCGCACCATCTGCCGTGATCTTTCCGCACAGGTACAGGAACGCATCCTTTGAATGCACATGTTCGGGTAGATTTCCTGCAATCTCGATCCGGTAGCTCTGCGGCACCTTGAGCCACGCATTCCCGTAAGCCATGATCGCCGCCATGTCTGTTGAGCCCATGCCGGTTGCAAACGCAACCAGGTGCGCCGTGTGTGCATGTGTGGCTGTCTGCGCCGATGATGACTTTGTACGGGGCTGCCATGTTTCTCGGCAACGATCTGGTGGCATACGCCATTCGCCGTTCTCATAAAGCGCGATCCCGTTTTCACGCGCAAACTCCCGCATCATAATCCGGGCGTTTGTTCGGTCATGTTTCATCTCGCGGTAAGTCAGATACTTATACACCGAAACCTAAATAAATGGATAACCAGACAGTTGCCAAGCAACCACAAGATCAAGGAGGATTATGAATATGAGAAATGTAAGAAGTGTTATAAACAGCATACAAATTATGCGGATCGCATCGATTATATCAATCATGTCAATTGTGCTGGTTGTGTCGGTCGTGTCGCTCGGGTGTGTTCAGCAGGATCCGCCAGACGTCGCGCAGGTGGTTGACACCGATGGCGATGGGTGGGGTGATGAGCAAGAGTTGCTTGCCGGAACAGATCCTGAGAAGAAGGACACCGATGGTGATCTGCACTGGGATCCGCGGGATGAAAACCCGCTTGACCCTGATGTGCCGGTCGACTGGGCTGCACTGACCGAGGCAAAGACGGCTGAGCCTGCACCCACGCCAACGCCAGTTCCGATTCCAACCGTCGAGATTACATCACCAGATGACGGTGCTAAAACCGCCCGCATCATCACCGTCGAAGGGTATGGCAGCGAACCTGGCGCAACGATCAGGCTTTATGTTTACACGGATGAGGGCGGAAAACAGCTCCAGAGCAATGTCGGGCACCCGGGTAGCAATGGTGACTGGACGGTTGATTCAGTTAGTCTCTGGCCAGAGAGCGGGTATAGCATGGGTGAAAAGGCAGTAATCTATGCAGAGATGACCGTTTCAAAACCCGGCGTTGTCTGCACATACCGTTCGGCAAACGTCTCGGTGAGGCGGTCATAGATCTATGAATATATAAATACATGGATAAGTAGATATGCCGATATAGAAATAGACAGATATACGGAACAGGAAAATACCAGTGAAAAGTGAGGAATTAACGATGATTACAGAAAGTTTATTAGCCCCCGGACACCGCGGCTGTGCAGGCTGCGGAGCCGCGATTGCGGCAAAATTCATCCTGGAGGGTGCTGGCAGGAACAGTATCGTGTGTGGTCCGACAGGATGTCTCGAAGTATTCACGACACCATACCCTGAAACCGCGTGGCAGGTTCCCTACATCCACTCGCTCTTCGAGAATCCTGCCGCGGTTGCATCAGGAATCGAAACCGCGCTTCGGGCACGCGGGAACGATGACACCAAGGTACTGGTCATAGCAGGTGACGGATCCACATTCGACATCGGCATTCGCAGCATATCAGGCGCGTTTGAGCGCGGTCATGATATCACGTATGTGTGCTATGACAACGAGGCGTACATGAATACAGGGATCCAGCGCAGCGCTGCAACGCCGTTT
>JAYEGG010000061.1:2992-4969 GCA_034658995.1 Methanobacteriota archaeon
CCGAATACAGATGATGAGGACTGATTAATGGCACGATTCGAAGAGGCAGAAAACAGGCTACTGCGTAAGAAGATATGCATGAAATGCAACGCACGCAACCCAGTAGACGCAACCAGGTGCAGAAAATGCAATTACAAACATCTGCGCATGAAGTCAAAGGAAAGCAGAGGATAGATGCGCATAGAGCAATATCTTAACGATATTATAGAAAAAGATGGCGCGGCTCATCTCACGTTGATCGATCCTGATGCGCAGGACCCAACCGGAGCGGCAGATATTGCGGATGCTGCGGCAAAAGCCGGGAGCGATGCAATCATGATCGGTGGTTCGGTCGGCGCATCCGGCGACATACTCAATGAGACCCTGCAGGCGATCAAGACATCTGCAGATCTCCCGACCATCCTGTTTCCGTCGGGTGTTTGTGGACTCAGCAAATATGCGGACGCGGTTTTCTTCATGAGTTTGTTAAATTCAAGAGATCCGAATTATCTGATTACCAACCAGATGCTTGGCGCAAAAGCCGTTTTAGAGTACGGTATAGAACCAATCCCGATGGCATACATCATCGTTGAGCCCGGCGGCATGGCTGGATGGGTTGGTGACGCCAGATTAATCCCGCGGAACAAGCCGAAGCTCGCCGCAGCGTATGCACTCGCAGGAACGTTTCTTGGCATGCGGTATGTATACCTGGAGGCAGGTTCAGGAGCATCAGAACCAGTCCCCCCGGAAATGATCCGCACAGTCAAGTCCGCAAGTTGCGGCACACTGGTGGTCGGCGGCGGCATACGCGACGCAGAATCCGCCAAAACAGCGGTGAACGCCGGTGCTGACATCATCGTGACCGGCACAGCCATCGAAGAAGCGACAGATATACAGACAACCATTACTGAATTTGTAGATACGATAAAAAGGTGAGAATTATGACTACTGAAATACCCCAACAGGTGCAGCACCAACTTGCGCAACTCCAGCAAGTGCAGCAGCAGGCGCAAGCGCTTGCAACACAGAAGGCGCAGGTGACATCCGCGTTAAACGAGACCGAGATGGCGCTTGACGAACTCGATAAACTCGACGACGACGCAGTGATATACAGGAACGTCGGACAACTTATGATCAAAAGCGAGCGCGCCGCTGTGAAAGACGATCTTGCAGAGAAAAAGGAGACCATGCAACTACGGGCAAGCACGCTCGAACGACAGGAGGAGCGCATCCAGAAGCGATTCCAGCAGTTACAAGAGCAGTTACGCAGCGCAATCGGCGGCGGAATGGCTTGACTTGCGAGCCCCTTGGCTATCAAACCACAACCCCAAACAAACGAGAAATAGGTGCCCTCACACAAGTTCAGCCGGACCCACCCAAGGGTTTTGCATGATGTGTGATGGCATCGGTAACTCTTGAAATTGTTACAGGAGTTAAGTCCGGTTATACGGGGCTCAGTTTCCTACATTCTCAACCAGTAGTTTGCCGCTGAGTATTAACTCTTCATCTGAAATGTGCCGGCGGTAAGTGTTGCGAGGTCGCACGGGCGGCTGCGAACTGGAGCGTAATCGCGGCGTCTGTGGGAGGGTAGAATGCCGTCAGAGTTGAGGTCACTTTTCATTGCTGGAAATTCTATTATATGAGAAATTAAATCCGCTCACAGTGTCGAGCACTTCTTTGAAAATGTTGTTCATTGGAGACTTTAACCAATAGCTACGTATAATAATCTTATTTGTTGGTTGTGGGCTTATCATTAGATTTAAGTTATATTCATAAAATAAAATTCTAACAATTTTTGGGTTTCATCGACAAAATTCATTCCATTCTCGATATATCCTCATCTTCCCGGGAGCGCCCCAACATTAACTAAAAAGTACGTGTTTAGCTAACTATAAGATTGCAGCTAAACACATACAGAACCACGAGATTACACAGATTTTCACAAGATTTCTGTGTTAATCTCGTGAAATCTTGTGTAATCTCGTGGTTTTTCGCCTT
>JAYEGG010000062.1:0-4944 GCA_034658995.1 Methanobacteriota archaeon
GGGGGCCCATGTTTGATTACAGAAGCTCATGGTGATACTTGCCTATTGCCGTAACTGGAATTGCGAGAATGCGCGCATCCGGACGAGATAGGTGTGGATCCGTATTCACAGTATATAATCTTACAGCATATTACAGAATTTTTCGATGAATAGAAAGATTTAAGTAGCAAGAGCCGCCCAGAACAGATTACATTTGCATCCATTCGGAAATCTGGTAAATCCACATCCGGATTATCTGAACCAAGCGCCCAAGCAGGTTTTCAATCCTATAATGCTATCAGTTGCCCTCTAATTTGAAGGGGGCGCAGAAGGGAGGAGAAGATCATGAGAACCAAAGAGGCTGGTAACCCCCTGGGTAGATTAGCAAAGAATAAAAGAATATTGATGCTGTGTGCGGCATTCTTGCTGTTGGTAACACCCGGCAGTGCGTATTCTGAGATCGTTCCTCCAAACATCTTTGAGTTCACAAGAGATTATTATAACGTCTTCGGAGAACCCCTGTTATCTGCTTCTGTTATAGGAGCATCTGAGTTTGAGCGTGGGGAGAAGTCCAAAATAGTTATCCGGTTGGTGAACGAGGGTCGGATCGATGCATTTGAGACTGAAAAGATGCCGGGTAAGTTCAATGAGTCCAGGGATGCCAAAACAGAACTGGAGCTGGAGTATGATGTTACCACTGCAACCAATATTTGTGGGACCCTGGAAAATAGGAATGCGGCGCCCATAAGAATCTTCAGCGGTCTTCAGTATGGGGGATTTCTCAGAAGTGGTGAGAGATCGCAGCCACTAGAGTTTGATATTGAGGTATTCAGGAATGCAACTTCAGGGGTCTATGAACTCGTTTTAAATCTCACATATCAATACCAGAATGAAGTGGCGGTTGACGGCTACCCGGATCAGGAGTTTGATTACTGGTATGTAACCAGGAACCAGACGCTGCCCATCCATATCGGGGTGGAACCCGGAGCGGTTTTTGAGGTGGAGGGGAACGCAAGCTCCCGGCTATTGGCAGGTAGGGCGGGTGTTCTTTACATCGTATACCGAAATGTGGGGTCTATAGTGGCTGAAGATGCAGTGGCAAGTATTGGTGTTGCGGATCCCTTCGAAACCACCGATGATCAGGCATTTCTCGGAGTCCTGTATCCAGGCGACGCGTATGAGGCAAAGTACTGGATAGATGTGGATAGCGATGCCCTGCCAAAGACGTATGGAATTGAGACTGAGGTGAGATATACGGACCGACACGGCGATACCCGGATATCTGACATGATGACGGCGCCTGTTACGGTGGTTGAACCAATACCGTTGTGTGAACGGATGGGACCTACTGGATACTCGGTTGTAATCGCTGTAATCGCTGTAATCGTTGTGATTGCAGGGGTGTCCGGACTGTATATCTACAAAAAACGAGGTAAGACCGATGTTCGGTGAAGCATTCAATGGAGCTATGAAGAGACTGATAGTATTGGTGCTTATAACACTTTTACTGATGTTACCGCAAGTACTGGCACAGGAGGAAAGAAGCGTCCCGCCAAATATATGGAAATTTGATGACGACTATTTCACAGTCTATGGCAGTCCTGAGATGGTGGTGAGTATCGCTGGAAGCTCTGAATATGATAGGGACGATTCCGCAACCATCCTCATCAGGATCATGAACCAGGGCAAGGTCGCGGGGTTCGAATCCGATGACGAGCCCACTGGTGCCAACGAGATCGCCCTATCAAAGATGGAGCGGGAAATGGAATACGGCGTCACAACAGCAGTGGGCGTGATTGCATCCCTGTCGGCAGAAGGATCACCACTTGACATAAAGACGCCACCCCAGAGCGCAGGCACCCTGCTTTCCGGTCAGGTTGGAGGGCCTTTGCAGTTTGAGATCAAGGTATGGGACAGTGCGGCTGCAGGCAGATACCGGCTTTTGGTGAATCTTACATACCAGTTCCGGAAAGATGTGCAGGTGGATGGCAATGCGACCAGTAACAAGGTTGACTGTATCATGCTGTACCAGGATGTTACTGAAAGCCATGATGTTTCAATTATCGTCAGGAAACAGGCTGATTTCAAAGTCGTTCTCGTGGACAGTGATCTGCTGCCAGGAAGTTCGGGCATCCTCAGCATAACTTTCAGGAATACGGGTGAAGAAACAGCATCCAGGGCAACTGCAAGGCTCAGGCTCAGAGATCCCTTGAGCAGCACGGATTACACGGCTTTCATGGGCGATATGTTACCGGGAGATGACGTTCGGACACGGTTCAACATCGACGTAGACCCAGGTGCCACAGCCAAGACCTATTCCATCAAAGCCGAGATCGAATATGAGGATTCCGAGGGCAAGACCGTGGTCTCGGATACCATCTATGTGCCCGCACAGGTCAGAGAACCTGAAGAGAAAGCCAAAATATTCGAAAACCCGTTTCTCATAGGAGGGGGTGTGCTGGTACTGGTGGTTTTGCTGATATATGTCTACATGAAGAGACGAGAAGGCGGGGGTGGCAATGGCAATGGCTGATCGCACAATCATCACCGTTGAAAACCTGGTGAAACAGTATGATGGTCGTAAGGCTGTCGATGATGTCTCCTTTGAGATCAAGCGAGGTGAGATCTTCGGGCTTCTTGGTCCCAACGGCGCAGGCAAGTCCACAATCATCGCAATCCTCTGCTGCCTGCTCAAAGCAACTTCTGGCAGGGTCACTATAGGCGGATTTGATATCAGGAGGGACGCCCGTGAGATCAAGAAGATCATCGGTGTTGTGCCACAGGAGATCAGCCTCTATCACACACTGACTGCCAGGGAAAACCTGAGGTTCTACGGGAGGATATATGGCTTATCCGGAAAGGCGCTTAAGAACCGGATAGAGGCACTGCTGGAGATGGCGGGTCTCACAGATCGGGCAGACGACCTGCTGGAAGGTTATTCGGGAGGCATGAAGCGGAGGATAAACATTGCTGTTGCACTACTGCACAATCCCAGGATACTGTTTCTGGATGAACCATCCACTGGCGTTGACCCCCAGAGCCGCAGGCGGATATATGACACCATCCGGGAGCTTAACCGGCAGGGAACAACCGTACTGTTGACCACTCATCAGATGGAGGATGCAGAGAAACTGTGCCACCGCATCGCAATAGTGGACAAGG
This sequence comes from Methanobacteriota archaeon, assembly GCA_034658995.1. Lineage (GTDB taxonomy): Archaea > Halobacteriota > Methanosarcinia > Methanosarcinales > Methanogasteraceae > Methanogaster_D. The sequence continues at coordinate 3,142 of JAYEGG010000062.1, forward strand.
GAAAACTCGTTGCCCTGGATACGTTAGCCGGGCTTCTTACGCTTGTGGGTGAGAGCGATCTCATCCAGGTGATGGCAAAAGAGATACCTCCGGCATCGGTAGAATCTATCCGGCAGATTGATGAGGTTCAGAAGGTATCGGTGGACAGTGACAGCATGACCATTCAACTGGTCCGGGGCAGGGAACTCCTGACAGGTATAGTGGACACACTGGTATCCGGAGGGGCGAGGGTTGAGTCCATCAGCATCAAGGAACCCGATCTGGAGACCCTGTTCCTTCATCTGACCGGTACAAAGCTAGAGGCAGGTAGGATATGAAGCTCCACATCATTGCTGCCAATGACCTGATGATCTCTATGCGAGACCGCAATGCCACAATCTTCATGTTCCTCCTGCCCATGGTCCTGATAACGGTTGCAGGAATGGCGCTGGGCGGGGACTACGAGCAGAACATCAGAATCGATGTGCTGGTGGTGAACCTGGACAATCGCGAGATATCAGAGGGATTTGTGGAGTTTCTGGAGGAGATCGATATACTGGATGTGGACATGGAATCAAACGAGTTCGCAGCAAGAGACAGGGTCAAAAAACAGGAATACGGCATACTAATAATCATCCCCAGGGATTTTACAGAGTCTATAACGACGGGGCAGGACTGTGAACTAATGATCATAACCGACCCCACCGAGAAGGATCAGAACACGGTTGTGGAGCAGATCGTGGAAGGTTATGCAAGCAAGGTATCCACAAGTGTGGTTGCGATCAAGACCGTGGCTGCCTGCGGCGTTCCGGTATACGATGAAGACCGGATATCAGAGATCGTGGAGACGGCAAACCGGTTCGCATATCCCCCGCCGGTCCAGGTGACCACAGAGAACACCGCCACAACCTCACGCAAGTCCTCGCCATTCACACAATACGTGCCCGGGTTCGCTGTTATGTTCGTGTTCTTCACAACCATCGGGACAGGATCGGTCAGCCTTCTGAAGGAACAGGAGTCAGGGACATTAAGACGCCTGGTCACCGCCCCAATCAGCAAAGCAGAGATACTCGGGGGCAAGATCACGAGCACGTTTCTTAGAGGATTCGTGCAGCTCACAATCCTGATGATATTCGGGCACGTGGCATTTGATCTGTATCTGGGAAGCGATATGGTGGCTCTAACCCTCCTGATAGCCACAATCGTGCTTGCAAGCACCGGACTCGGTTTACTGGTAGCAGTACTGGTAACCACCAGAGAACAGGCAGAATCCATCTCCACCATGCTAATATTGACGATGTCCGCCATCGGCGGCTCCTGGTGGCCCCTCTTCCTGGAACCCCAGTTCATGCAGGACATGGCACACGTAACCATCACAGCCTGGGCAATGGACGGGTTCCATGACCTGCTGTACTTCGACCTGGGGTTAGCCGGTATTCTAAAAGAAGTGCAGGTGCTCTTGCTCATGACCGCCATCTTTTTTGGGGTGGCTATAGCCAGGTTCCGGCTTGAATAGGCGAGATTGGGTCAGCCTGAAGAGCGTGATGATCTTGCACATCTATATAACCAATATGCCATCCATCTAAATACCAGGACGACTCCATTAAAACATCATAATGCTCCCCCGCGCCTCAAAGGTCACATAGAGGTCGCATCCGCAGCCATCCTCTTCGGCACAATCGGCAGCTTCATAAGCCTCGTAAACCGGATGCCTGTCGGTTCCATCATATTCTACCGGCTGCTCTTCGGGATTACCGCGATCGCAATCTTCTTCGCATGTTGCGGCAAAAGCTATGGTGAACTGCGTCTTAAGGAGAACAAACG
>JAYEGG010000063.1:0-4916 GCA_034658995.1 Methanobacteriota archaeon
ATAGTCTCCATCTCTCTGACATCGATCAGTTCTGAGAATGCGTGTGTGCGGATTGGTGTGCCCTGTTCTTGCACTGCTGCCATTGGATTTGTCCCGCCGATTGCAACGATGCCGACGTGGTCGCGCTCGATTGGGACGCCGAGCACATCAGTGTTTGGCTCGCTCACCCAGAGGATGCTGTCGAAGTTAGCTGACTTCAACGTGTCGAGCGCATCTTCGACCCGTTCTCGTGCGTGCATAGGCACAATCCTCAGGTTTGCAAGGATTTTTCCGGATCCTGTTGTGATGACGTCGGTTACCGATGTCAGGTCTTGTGACATGAGCACGTCGATCGGATCTATAGTGGTGCTCTCGTAAGTCAAGATGTCAGTAAACCGCACAGGAACCCCGTTCTCGATCTGCACGATACCTCCGAATACGGGTCGCACCGGAATTCCTCTTTTGAGCAGGACGCCATCGATTGTGATGCTGCACGGCGTCACGATTGCGCATTCGCGGTTGTTAAAGACGATTTTCCTGATTGAGGAAGGATCTCTGGTCATTTTGATGTATGATCCGACCGCGAGTCCACCGCTCATCACTCTTCTGAATATGAATAGCGCGTCATCGAGATCAGCCTCATTTATGACTGAAACATTGGCTGCAATCAATCCTTTCTGTAGAGTGGGGTCAAATGTCACCTGATACATCATATTCTCGATTTTTGATGTTGCGAATATGATTTGTGGGCTTGTGGACCTGTTTATGGCGCGGTTTGCCTGAGTCATGGTCTGCCTGACCGCATATAGCCATCCTGTTTCATGCATTTGATCAGATCGAGCACAGAATAGGCTGCTCTCGTGATGCCCATGCTTTCGGCAGCGGCATCGGTCCCGACGAGGTACAGGTTTTTCAGGGGGGTCCTGACCTCTGGGATGTAGCCGTTAATGCTTACAGCAGCCTTCTCAGGGGTTGTAACCTGATAATGGGTCATCTCAATGTGTTTTTCGATGTCGGGAAACACCCGATGCAAGGTCGCCCACGCCCTTTCTTTCTCGCGTTTCACCGAGTCCTCCACAACAAACATGAATCCGACGAGTTGCTTACCTTTTGGAGCGATCGTGGATGAGTAATTGCTTATTGGCATTGCCCAGTACGCTTTTTCCCGAAACCATATCTCAGAACCCGTATAATCAAACTCTTTCATCTGTTGCGAGAGTCCGAGCCAGATACACATACTTAGTGCCTGATCGATCCGTCCGATGTCATGCAGATACTCAGCAGGGAGATCTTCGATGAGCACTGGAAGATCCTTTGCAAACCCTGAATGGATAACGATCTCTGCGTCATACGACTCATCATCCGTGGATACGCCGCATACAACCCCATCTTCGAGCAGAATGCGATTAACGCACGCATTTGTCTTGATCTCAACATTATCAGGGAGTGAATGCAGCACAGAGTTAAGCAGTGCTTTGAGACCGCCTCTTGGGTATGCTTGTGCATGAGCAGTTTTATTGGTGATTAACCTGCGAATGCCAGTTATATTTGTTATTTGCTCTGCAAGCTGGTCTGCTATCGGCTGGTCCGCGGTTTCATACATCACACTATCCCGCACAAAACTGCTGCCGTAGAGAACGCGGTAAACGGAGGTCTCTTTCATGGGTTTCCCTGAAAGGAAATATGCGATCGTGTCAACAAAATCGTAGGTCTGTTTGGACAGATGGCGCGGCAAACAGGAATATATGGATGTTTTTGACGTGTCGATGCCGAACGTGGAGAGTGTTAATGCTTTTGTCAGCGCCTGGGACAGCATCAGGCGATCTTTTCGTGGGAGCGCGTCAAACGTCACGAACTCGCGCAGGTTCGACGGTATCGGGCGGATGCCGGCAGGTGTACGGACATAATAGGCACCATAATCAACAAATGCCGGGATATAATCAAAATACTCATCCATCAACATGCGGAGTGGACCTTTGAGCAGGTGCGTGATCGCGTGGGGTCCCGTATCAACCCAAAAACCATCAACACAGTAACTGTTGCAATTTCCACCAACGTGCCCGCTCTTTTCAAGAACCAGCACGTTCTTCCCATGCTTTCCAAGTGCGAGCGCCGATAACAGCCCGCTTATGCCGGCTCCGACCACGATTGCATCATACATCCAAAACACCTTCCTGCGCCCTGATATACAGTTCGCCGAACAACTCTGGCTGCTCCAGCCATATCTGCTTTCTGGTCGCCATGAACAGCAGCGATATGTAGGTGAGAATCAGGTCGGCATCCGGATCCAGCAACTCGCCCAACGCCACAACGTCGCTGTGCTTAAATTTTTCGTGTAAAACCATCTGCACCTCCGCGATCGTCTGTTCAATATTCTCTTCGTGCGCAATTTTGAGAACATCGTCGGTCGTGATCAATGGTTTCTCTTCCACCACCTTCTTTCGCGTCTTTCTCTGCAATTCGACTTTTTCAGCCTTTTTCAGCTCGGAAATCAGCTCGTCGAGCGTAACCGGTCGTTTTGACCGCCTGCGTATCTGCGGTTCTGGTATCGGATACTCCTCAACATCAAAGTGATCAAACTCCTCTATTTTCTCTTCTGTTTGCTCTTCATCATCTATTACGGCGTTAGCCTTCATCCGGAGGAGGATAGCAGCGTAATGGAGCGTTCGCCCGAAATAACTCAGATCAAACTGCTGTTTCTCGAGATATTGCAGGAACTTGTCTGTAACCTCTATGATGTTGATGTTCCACGGATCAATCTCGCGGTCCTTTGCAAGGCGCACCAGAATCTCAACCGGATCGTCGGACGGCATCTCAGGCATTGGTGCTATATCTGGATGGCGCCGGATGTAAATGTTGATGTTGCGACAAAAGGTATATGGACGATTTGACAGGCAATTCTCTGGCGGATTCTCAGATCTCAGGAAATCCCGGGAAAATCGCGTTTCCATGCCTGATCCACGATTCTGCGCATCACATCCCGCACCGGAACGCCCGTGAGACGCGCAATCCTATTTGCATCCTCAAATTCAGCGGATATGTTCAGGACATTGCCGAAATCGTCGGTCGCGATCTTGATCGCAGCCACGTACTTGCTGCCGCCGATCTCAATGTTGATCGGCGCAACTTTCCGATTTGCGATCAATCTATGCCTGGTTGGTGATATGCGCACGCCAAGCGAGCCAGTCTCCTCGATGATCCGACGCGCAACCCGTGCGGAATCGCTTGATTTTGTGATCACCTGGATCAGATGCCCGCTCCGCCCCTTTTTCATCGTCGCCGGGATCATGATCGCGTCATGCGCCCCCATCGCGATCAGTTCCTCGATCAGGTTGCCAAGCACCTCTCCGGTCACGTCATCAACCGACGTTTCGAGCACCGCGATGTCGTCCCGCAGAAGTCCGGCGTCATTGTGTTCGTTCTCGCACAGAATAGCACGCAAAACGTTTGGAATCTTTAGATCTGCCTTTCCAGCGCCGTACCCGGCACGGATTGCAGAGCGCCCGGACCCCGGGACGGTGTTCAGGGGGGTGGGGGGGTCTTGACATTGACATTGATCTTGGTCGGGGTCCGGGTGGTCCGGGGCAGGGCATGTCAGATGCGCAAGAATCGCGGCGCCAGTCGGCGTCAGCAATTCGTGTTCGATGCCCCCGTAACTCCACAACAACCCCGAGCCGCAGAGTATCTCAAGCGTCGCGGGCGCTGGCACCGGGAGCATCCCATGAGCCGTCTTCACATATCCGGTGCCAGTCACGATCGGTCTGCAGAAGATCGCGTCCAGGGCAAGATCATGGATCGCAGCCGACGCCCCGACCACGTCTGCTATGGCGTCAGCCTGCCCAATTTCGTGAAAATGGAGTCGATCCTTCGGAACGTTGTGGATGGCGGATTCTGCAGATGCGATACGGTCAAAGACCGCGGTCACATCATCAATAACAAAATCCGGAAGTTCTGACGCCCTGATATCAGCCACGATATCCGGATATGTGCGAATCGCCGAATCTTCAGGCGTAACCGATACACTGGTTGCTGCGATCCCATTTTTTACAGTTCTACCGATCTTTACGGTAACTGGTGCCGCAAATTCCATGATCTCCTTGATGTGCGCATGATCTGCGCCGAGATCGATCAAGGCGGCGATGATCATGTCACCAGATGCGCCCATGAACGGATCAAAGATCAGGCTGGTCATAGGTAATTGTTGTGTTCAGGCGGCACATAAAGAGATTGCAGGAGCGGTGTTTATATCTGCAAACCCACGTTTCTTGAGTGAAATGGTTTTGTGAGCACCACCGGGAGCCATGCGGGGCGGCAAAAAACCGGGAAATCGCGACAAAGCCACTCGTGACAGGGGATGGTACAGGATGCATCCCGATTCCGGTTCAGCTACCGGGGTATGTTGATCCGGTGGCTGTTTGGGATGATGCTGCAGAGATTAGGTAGATGCGGAGAATGACATCCACGAAAAATGCGGGGAACCCTGCAATGGATCGCCTTTTAGAAAACAAGTAACCCGATGTGACAGGGTGTTGTACCGGTACGGAATCACTGGTTGCCGAAATCCGTGAGAGCTAAAACACTGGTAGAAAGAGATATTTGCTCTTGATTCCATACACCAAACAAAACATAAATGTTAAGGATAGTGTACCAAAATGAGAATTGACATTCTCGATAGATTATCAAAGAAAGGAGCCACTTTCAAAGTAAAGGATGCTTTAGAGACGTGCGATATTAATAGGAGTGTTCTGTGGGTTATCCTGTCCAGATTGGAGAGAAGCGGATGGAGGTGTGACGCCATGACGACCCCCCGCCCCGGAAGGGCGTTATTAGTTATTGTGCTTGCGGTAGTTGCGGGGTGGTGTAGTGGTGGATGGTTTTCTGGGCTGGTGTTGAGGTTTGGCGAGAGGTTGAGCCGGCTACCAAAAAGCACCCAATAA
>JAYEGG010000064.1:0-4885 GCA_034658995.1 Methanobacteriota archaeon
GACCATATAAGAAAGGACCCGGGGGTCGCATATATTGTGGATGATGTAGTACTTACGGTAGCAACCGATGAATATGCGAATTTCTCGGGTGTGGGCTGTATCAACAGTAAGATGATGCATGACAACGGCATTGATGGTACGGGGGTTAAAGTGGCAGTCCTTGATACCGGTATAGATTATACTCATGAAGACCTGGATTCTAATTATAAAGGCGGTTACGATTTTGTGTTCAGCGATTCTGATCCTTTTGATGATAGCTACAATAGTCATGGCACCCATGTGGCAGGCATCATCGCTGCGGAGAGGAATGGGGTTGGGGTGGTGGGCGTAGCTCCAAATGCCAGCATCTATGCGGTTAAGGTGCTGGACGGTTCCGGCTATGGTCTTGCCAGCTGGGTGATTGCTGGCATTGAGTGGGCGGTTGAGAATGATATGGATGTGGTCGTTATGAGCTCTGGCACTGAGGAGGATTCTCAACCACTTCAGGATGCCTGTCGCAATGCTCATGATTCCGGCGTGATTCTGGTGGCAGCGGCTGGAAATACGTATGGTGGAAATGTGACATATCCAGCCAGGCACGACTCTGTGATCGCTGTAACAGCTACCAACCTGAATGGTAGCCCGGCATCGTTTTCGCCAGTAGGTCCGGAGATTGAGTTTGCTGCTCCGGGCGTGAATATACTCTCCACCACCCGGGGCGATTGTTATGGTTATTTGAGCGGTACTTCCCAGGCAGCCCCCCATGTGGCTGGAACCGCCGCACTCATAATCTCATCGACGATGAGAGCTGAAGAACCCGCAACAGCAACAGATGCAACAATCGCACTCCGGATGGCGGTCGGAGCGACCCCCGCAACCCCTGACGCAGATGTGAATGATGATGGCAGGGTGACCTCGCTTGACGCATTAATACTTCTACAGGGCGCGATGTAAGGCACCCTTCAGAACCATGTAGCCAGAAACCATAATCTCAGTCCCCACACTGAGTCCATGAACCAGATAATAGCTTGATTCTCTTCCTTCTATCAGCGTTTCACCATTTTTAAGCGCACATCTGACCTCATCCCCCTCCGGGATCCGGGTCCGGGTAACAGTCCGCCCCCCACCGATCTCAAAGCCAAGATGCGCATCGCTTCCGGCGGTAACAGGTATTCTGCAGTCCCTTGCAAGCTCTATCGCCTTCTGGTTCAGATTCTTCGGAGACCGTGCGTTGAATCCCTCGATCAAGTCAACATGCCCTAGCAGGTCTTTCGGAAAGACGATTCCCTTCCGAAACGGGTGCGCCAGAATTGTTAGCCCGCCCTGATCCCGGATCTCACCCACAACATCCGTAAACACCCGGGATCTGATCTCATCAGTTAAGAAGAGCCCGATCACATCCCCGTACTCCGTTTTTATCTCTGAACCAACTATAACAACAAAATCGTCGTCTTTATTGACTTTCGATGCCTCAACACCCCCTCTTATTGTGTTGTGATCAGTTACCGCAACCCCATTAAGCCCTTTCTTCTTTGCAACCTTTATTATCGTATCCGGTCTCAAAAGCGAGTCATAAGAGTGCTTCGAGTGGATGTGCAGGTCGAACTTCACAGCCCGAGCACCTCCCGCGCAGGTGCGAAGCTGAAACTCGCAAGCAAACCCTCCAGCTTCGCCCGTGTTGATTTAATCCCGTGATATGTTATGAATCTTGATTGCATGGGGAGTTTCAACCGCGGCATCAGCGGGACTATCTCCCATGGATGAAGGTAGATTACTGCGGGTCGTTCCTCGTTCACCATCCCGATCATCCTTTTCAGTACCGAAAACGGCAGAACCCGCAGGTAAAACCCGCCCGATATCGGGACCCTCCGAACATACTCAAAGACGGTCATGGGAAACTCGATCATCTTGCCGTTTGGGTCATTCTCTGCCACGTTCCCGGTGGATGGTCGATATATTCCGAGAGGCGCATCCCTAACGCCATACAGGTGCGTCTTCACCGGGAAGATGCTTGAATCGTATTTGAAGCCGTGCCGCTCCAGCACATCAAAAGCCCACCCGGTCGAGTTGTCTATCGAGAACGACGGCGCCCGAAACCCGATTGGCGGCTCTCCCGTGATCTCCCGGAGCAGCCGCACCGACCGGTCGATCTCATCCTCAAACCCGCCCCTTCCAAGTTCGTGGAGCGTTCTGTGAGAATATGCGTGTGACGCGATCTCATGCCCGCGATTGTGAATCTCTGCCACGAGCTCGGGGTACTTCGCAGCAACAGCACCCAGCACAAAGAACGTAGCGCTCACGCCAAACTCATCCAGGAGACGCAGGATAGGCATTGTCATCTTGATTATGAGGTCGTCTCCATTTTCCGGGACGAAACCTCTGATTAATTCGGGCGAATGCCAGTATTCAAGGTCAATTGTGAGTGCGTTTTTCATTTGCATCAGATGGGCTTTCTCAGTATGAAATCCCACATCTCCCTGTCAAATAGGTATCGTGCCACAGCCAGCGTAAATCCAAGTGTCGGACCCGGATCATCCCGCGAAAGGATATCGTAGTCTGTGTTGAACCGGGCAAACTCCCTGAGGTTCTTCCGTTTGCCAGGCGTGCTCATGAACCAGAGTATGTCGCCCGGAAGCAGCCACCTGCATCGCACGCCCACATCATACTTCAGGTCGCGGTCAAGACGTCCGTCTGTCACCAGTTTATATAAAAGATACGGGAAGTCCACCCCTGAGAGAATCGAGAGCTGAAGAGACCCCCAGAACCGGGGGTTGACCTCCATTAACTTTGGTATGCCGTCTCTTGGGTCAACCCGAAACTCAACCATCGCAACACCCGACCAGCCCATGACAGTCAGCAACCTGTCTGCAAGTTTGACGGCTCGCTCATCGCGGATAGTCTCCCGAAGCGTGCTCGGTCCGCCGGACGCAGGATATGACCGGAGCCTCTTCTGAACACTGAGAGCACAACATCGGGAATCGAAATCAAAGAGCGTGTAAACCCCGATCTCGCCCCCTTTCGGTATGTATTCCTGAACCAGAAACTGCCCGTACCGATCCTGGACGTACCTGCACCGATTCAGGAGATCGTTCGTTGAATCACAGAGGAAGACGCCTCGCGCCCCAAACCCGATCGCAGGTTTCACAATGACCGGATACTCCGGAGCTACATCATCCAGCGTATCCTCAAGATCACCATAATAGCCCGCAAAATACGTCTTCGGGCAGGGGATGTTGTTTTCCATGGCGATCTCCATTGTCCGGGATTTATCGAGTGCCCCAACCACAGTCCGGTAATCTGCAAATGGCACAATTGTGTGCTCTGAAAATTCATCCTTCTGCTTGAGTATGGGTATTAATGTGGCATCAGTCACCGGGAATATAACGTCGTAGTCCCTGCTTTTCACTGTATTCAGCAAACAAGCGGTAAACTCTTCCGGATGCTTTGTTGGTGACGGGTAAACAATGTGGCCCGCGCAGTATCTGGAGAAAAACCCGGTTGCGAACCTGGTCACCTCTCCTGCGTCCACTTCGAATCCTCGTTTCCCGAGAGATCGTATTATGGCGAGCGAATTTCTCATCTGGGCATCGAGTACCAGTACTTTTGGCATGTTACCGCGATTCATCTCCTGAGGGGATGGCTATTAGCTGCCGGGTACGTGTTTAGCTAACCACAATATTACAGCTAAACACATACGCTGCCGGAATGGTTTTGGAAAACCATGGAGTGATGATTGCCCTCGGTGAATCTCTGTGGTTGCTCTTCTTTACCATTGCCCACAAATTATTCCGGATAAATAAAAATATCAGGGGTTCATTATATTTTTCAACTGACCGGAAACTCTGCAAAACCGATGCATAGGCACTTTGGATAGATGGCTGATCTGATGGGGCTTGGCAGGACTGTCACTCGAGATATCAGAGAGCTAAATGTTACTCATGTCCCCGCCCCCGAACCACCCGATCGTCTCCTTAAGCCCGTCCTCCATCCCGTACCGCGGCGCGTACCCGAAACCAGCACGTGCCTTTGAGATATCCCCGAGCGAGTCCCGCACGTCTCCGGCTCTTGGCTCCTCATGCACGCATTCCATCCGAGTCCCGATGATCCCCATAATCATCACGGCAAGATCGTTGACACTGATCCGGGTCCCTGCCGCCACATTAAACACGCCTGTCGCGTCCGACTCCATCGCACGCAGGTTTGCCTGCACTACATCGCGCACAAACGTGAAGTCCCGGGTCTGCTCACCGTCTCCGTATATGGTCGGCGCTTTGCCAGCCATGATCCGGTTCACAAAGTTTGGTATCACAGCCGCATAATCGGATGCCGGATCCTGCCTTGGACCATAGACATTGAAGTACCTGAGAGCGACTGTCTTCAAGCCGTAGATCTCGTTAAAAACCCTGCAATAGTACTCACCTGTAAGTTTCGCCACAGCATAAGGAGACCTTGGGTCAGGCATCATATCCTCCCTCTTCGGAAGTTCAGGCATATCACCATAAGCAGAAGAGGAAGATGCATACATCACCTTTGCAACACCGGCATCCCTCGCAGCAACGAGCACATTCAGTGTTCCGCACACATTCACCTCGTTTGCCAGAACCGGGTCCTCCACACTCCTCTGGACGCTCGGAAGCGCTGCCTGATGAAAGACGTAATCGACGCCCCTGAAATTCTCCTTAAGCAGATCCGGATCTGTGATGCTGCCCCGCACAAGTTTCACATCAAGATTCTCAACATTCTCCACCCTTCCTGTGGAGAGATCATCGATTATAACCACTTCGTGCTTCTTCAAGAGTTCTTCTGCGAGATTTGAGCCTATGAACCCCGCACCACCTGTTATTAATATATTCATATCATTCCACCTTCAACTGTCAACGATTTTTCAGTCCAGTCTTCAATTTGA
>JAYEGG010000065.1:0-4872 GCA_034658995.1 Methanobacteriota archaeon
ATCAATGTTTGCGTCCCAGTCCAGCCCTGCAAAAACCTTTCGTCACGTGATTCAACGATAATGTGCCCGGAATACAGGTCACGAAACGGATATTGGATCTTCAAATGTCCGCCGGTCTACAGCCGTATCTTCCCCTTGTGCTTCGCATAAGTCGCATAATCAACATATTTCTTCTTGGCAAGTAGATCCGCGACACTTGGCGCGCCGTCCCTGACCTCAGCCAGCCGGTCAGTGACCCTGAGACTGAACGCATCGCTTCCTGCGCCCGACCCAAACGATGTCATGAAGATCCGATCACCGGCTGATGCGATATCGAGGATCGCTGCAAGCCCGATCATGCATGACGCCGAGTACGTGTTTCCAAGCGTGGTCACAACGATTCCGGGTGCAATCTGCTCTTTGGTAAAGCCAAGGCTTGCTGCAGCCCGTCTCGGGAATTTGCCGTTTGGCTGGTGGAATACTGCATAATCATAGTCCTCTGGCACGGTGCCAAGTTTCTCCAGCAGTCCCCGCGCAGCCGATGTGATGTGTTTGAAGTAAGCAGGCTCGCCCGTGAACCTGCCGCCGTGTTCAGGGTACGGCATTCCTTCCCTGCGCCAGAAATCGGGCGTGTCAGTGGTAAACGAGAACATATCCTCGATCTCTGCGATCAGTGAATCTTTGCTCCCGGAACCTCTCCCGATCACATAAGCAGCACCTCCTGCTGCCGCTGTGTACTCGAGCGCATCACCTGGTGCGCCCTGCGCGACGTCCGCGCCGATCGCAAGCCCGAGATCGATCCGCCCGGATTCAACCAGACCCATGCACGCCTGGATCCCGGCAGTGCCAGCCTTACATGCAAACTCGAAGTCTGCGACCGTGAGATTGGGCGCTGCACCGATAGCGTCAGCAACGATGGTACCAGTCGGTTTTACGGCATAAGGATGACTCTCTGACCCTACATATATGGCGCCGATGCGGGATGTGTCAACCTCTGCTCGACAGCTCGCATTTCGTGCCGCTTCCACCGCGATGGTTGCAGTATCCTCATCCATGTCAGGTACAGACTTCTCCTGTACCATAAGCCCGCCTGCAATGCCCTCTGCATCAGCATTCCAGACCTTCGCTATTTCAGACACTTTGATTCGATAACGCGGTATATGCACCCCATAGCTTACGATTCCAACCGTCATTTGGGTTCACCAGAGCTAACTTATGTCCGGCAGCATTATAACTGTTCGGACTCCGTGCGCCGTGGCTTTATATGGGTGGCAACAGTATTAATTCCAGCAGGAGAGGATCCGGGGGCGGTCAATCCACCCGGTATATCCCGATTCCATCATTGAGATCCTCTGGCTCCGGACTTTTGATGTATACAGGTCTGATGTGCTCCATCCCGAGCAGATGCCGGATCACATCATCGTAACTGGTGCTGGCACCATGCATCCGGGCGCGTATCTGGTCGAGCTGGCGCAGGGTTGCGTCGCTTACTTCTATAACTGGCATTATGATCACCCTTTCACTGATTACGGTCGTTGTTGTGATTAAACATTGCTGTCCGGACTGATGTTACTGTCACTGTTACCACTGCCACCACCGCAGCCCCGTACAGTCGCATTTTGTGGTGGGTGTCGCTTATGCTCGCTTATGCTGATCAGGTTGATCAAGCGGCGGGCAGCATCCCCTGGCACCCCCCGCGCCTCAATTCCGTCCACGCTCAGTTGTTCGTCAACAAGCATCCTTAAAATCCGGTCGATGTCCGGATATCGCATACCAAGCTCCCCCTCATCGGTCTGCCCCGCCCAGAGCCTCGCAGACGGCGCTTTTCTGATGATGCGTTCAGGAACTCCGAGAAATCCGGCAAGTTCGAAGACCTCGGTCTTGTACAGGTCGCCGATCGGCTCCAGGTCCACGCCAGCATCACCGTGTTTCGTGGCATATCCGAGAAGAAGCTCTGTCCGATTCCCGGTGCCAACCACAAGCCGGTTCATGAGATTTGCATAATAATAGAGCACACACATCCGGATTCGTGCGGTCAGATTCCCGCTTGCAACCACCGCATCAGGATCATAGTCAGGAATCGAGTCCGAAAACCCGTGCAGCACATCACCAACCTCGATTACCCGGTACTCGATTCCGAGTCGGTTCGCGACATCTATGGCATCATCCGTATCGTATCCGGGCGTGAGATCCTGCACCGGCAGCATGATGGCAAGCACGTTTTCTTTCCCGACCGCCTCGACCGCGAGGTGTGCCACGACCGCTGAATCGATGCCGCCGCTAAGCCCGATGACCGCGCCGGATGCGCTCGATTCACTTATCCGGGCGCGGATGAATGCAGCGATTGTGTCTCTGGCGTGGTGTGGGTTCATTGTTGGTTGCAAACACGGGAGAATGATTTGTTCACTTTTGTGTATGTGTTCAGTTAAGGTGAAAAAACCACGAGATTTCACGAGATTGACACGCGAAGAAGGGTAGCACATACAAGATGTTAGTAATATGTTTGTATTTTTAGCACACTCCTACATACGTTCTCGTGGAAACCTGTGTAATCTTGTGGTCAGCTAAACATGACCTTTCATCAAACGCCGCGGCATAAATAATCATCGGATAATAGGATGCCAATCCAAACGAAAGATCAAGTCCGGGTAATCCGCGTAAATTGGTATCTAAAATCGATGGGGGGTTTGGATTACTGGTATCTTTGGTCTAACCATAAAATAAAACTTTTACTAACCAGAGATCAATTTCAAGAACGTTACTGGAGATCTCATGGCACACCACTTGTTAAAATCGGCATAAGTCATATCTCCTCTCACCGTTTCCAGATATTTTAGAAACATCTGCTTGTCGCTCCGCAGGATCTTCAAAGATCGCTTTATATTTCCGTAGGCAAACTTTGCAAACCGCCGGGCTGCTTTAAGATCGGAACCAAACGCATCATCGCATTTTGTCACGTATCCAGCCAGGAACTCCCTGGAGAAGTCGTCGTTTTCCACAGCAAGAGCTGCAATGTCTGCTGCCATCTCGCCGCTCTTTATGGCGTAATACAACCCCTCGGCGAGAAACGGATCAACAAACCCGGCGGCGTCACCAGCCAGTATCACGCGTTCATCATGGATCTTCCTGTTAACGCCGCCAAGAGGAATCAGATGGCTGTTGATCCGGGTTATCCGGTCCTTAAGATCGATCTGCTTCTGAAGCGAGATATCCTTGACAAGACTCATGAACATCTCTCTTGACCCGCGCATCTGTGAAATCGGTCCGCCAAGCCCCATCGAAAGCCTGCCACGCTTCGGAAACACCCACCCGTAAGTCCACGGTCCACGGAAATAGAACTCGAGGGTACCTTCTTCAACGCACTCTGCAATCAGTGCATCCTCAAGTTCGACCTCAGTTTCCAGACACAGACTGATATCAGACCCCCAGCGCGTTCTAATGCCCGATTTTCTTGCTACCATACTGTTTACGCCGTCTGCCCCAACAATCATCCTCGCCTGATATCTGTTTTCAGGTGTTACTACTTCCACGCAATCTTCGCTGAACTTAATATCTTTTATTGGCTCGTTATCGTGAACCCGGGCGCCAGAATCCGCGGCTTTGTTGATGAGCCAGTGGTCAAAGTCTCTTCGCATCACTGTTATCGCAACGCGACCGTCCAGCCTGCTTGTGAAGCTCTGGTAATCCGGCAGGAAGATCCTTGCACCGAATACCTCGCACTCGATCAGTTCCTGATCGATCCCCCCGATCGCGTCCAGCGCCTTCTGCGAAACACCGCCGCCACAGGTCTTGTCTCTGGGGTACGCCTCCTTTTCAAGCACCAGCACAGAAAGCCCCTTCTTTGCAGCCCGTTCTGCGGCAACCGCACCCGCGGGACCGCCGCCAGCGATGATCATGTCGTACATCGTGCGTCTACTATGTTGTCGCGAGCTCTTCAAAGTATCGCCCGACCAGATCCGCATCACTGATTCGTTCAGGCTCAGGCGCCCCTGCAGCGACCGGGTCTACCGGAAACGGTGACGACGTCTCAAATTCCTGTTCAACCCCGTCGCCAGTCTCACGGATCGAGAACTCGGATCCAATGCCCGGATACATCGTAAGATCGAGATTTGTGCCCTCTATGGATGCAACTGTGGGATCTCCATATATATCATCCCTGCTGCCAGCATCATCGACCTCTATCGGCTCGGCATCTCCACCACCTCCGGCAGCATCACCAGTGCCCCCCATCATGCCAAGAACCGGTAATCGCACCTCACCAGCTGAGTTTACCACCGAAAAATCCGCAACTGCAAGCGATATGATGGCAAGCGCCAGCACGACGATCGCTATAACCCTGCCGGTCATCCGTTTTTGGTTCAGAAACGACGAATACTCAATCTCGTCCATCTTTTTCGCAACGCCATCTGCCAGATCCGCCACCACCACGTTTTCCACCCCGGAGTTGTCGTGCGCCGTCTTCAGGGGCTCACTCAGGTCAGGATACGCAGTTCCGATCGTTGCACATACACTTGTGTCCACATCCGCAACGCGCCTTCGTGCCCGCAGAACGCTTAATGCCGATACTACGACGGTGATCAAAACCGCGAGCAGGAGTGCGCATAGCGCGGGCACCGTGATCTCTCTGCCGATATCCGAGAACGTGACGATATCAACCTGAATCATGCCTGCACAGACTGTATGAATGCCAGTGAAGATGATGGTGGCATACGCAGCCATGAAGATCAGGATCGAGTCGAGCAGCGCGTAATATATGTTGAATTTCCTGAACAGGTTGCCAAGTTCCGAGATCTTGTCTGTGAATATGTACACTGCATCGTGAATTGGCACCGGTATGCTTATATTTTACTGCCGCCCGTGGACCCCCGCGAGATACCAGAGACCTACTAAATA
>JAYEGG010000066.1:0-4864 GCA_034658995.1 Methanobacteriota archaeon
CCGCCGAATAATATGTACGCCCTTCCCGCATCATTTCCGCCGGCATCGTTATATGGCGCAGCAACGATCACGTCATCATAACCATCGCCGTTGAGATCGCCAGCGAATGCCGCGGGGTCTCCCAGTTCATCGTTTGCTGCCGCTCCTGTGAATATGATATCGGCAGAATCGTCCATGGTGCTACCGCCCAGATATATGTACATTCTGCCTGCATTACTCCCTCCGACATCGTTGCCCCCTGCCCCGGCTATCACGTCGTCGTAGCCATCGTTATTTACATCGCCATTGATGCATTGGGGCGTAGTGTGAAGTCGATCGTCCGGTGATTCGCCATTTATCGTTGTGATTAACGTTGCATCAGTTATTGCGGTTGCCGTTCCGATCAGTGTGCAGATCAGAACACAGATTCCTATAAATATTCCTTTTTCTCATTCAAATCGCCTCGATTTGTTTATATTTTCCAATCAGCAGGTTAGCCGCGTCCACAACACGCGCTCGTCATGAATTGTTCGCAAAACAGCACGAAATCCATCAGTTTGGTTACATTCATTCATAAGGATCACATCTGAGACGCTATTCATCCAACCAACGCACACCTATACAAAGTTAACTGACCGCGCCCTACACCCCCCCATCATATATCAATAACCCCCTAACACACCCACCCACCGCTCGATCATCCCAAGCCCTTCCGGCGTCAGCACTGACTCGGGATGGAACTGCACGCCCTCGATTGGACGCCGCTTGTGCCGGATTCCCATGACGACGCCATCGGGACTGTGTGCCACAACCTCGAGATCGGGCGACACCTGGTTCACGGCAAGCGAATGGTACCTGCCGCCAGTAAACGGATTCGGAATGCCATCGTATATCCCGACCCCGTCATGATGAATCTCGGATGCCTTCCCGTGGACCGGACCAACCGATGCGTGCCCGACCGTTCCGCCGAACGCGACATTGATCGCCTGACCTCCCAGGCAGACGCCGAGCAAGGGAACCTCGCACGCACGGATGATCTCGATGCAGGATCCGATATCTCGGGGATCGTTCGGGTTTCCGGGACCTGGCGAGATCACGATCCCGTCCGGATCGATTTCCCGGATTTCGTCAAGTGTTATCGTGTTCGGGACGACCACGGTGTCTGGCTCGAAGATCGAGACGTACTCGACGAGATTCCAGACGAATGAGTCCTTGTTGTTCACAAACAGTATCTTTGTCATGCTCCGATCACCTTCATCATCGCAGCCATTTTGCGCTCGGTCTCCAGATATTCGTATGTGGGATCTGAGTCGGCAACGATTCCCGCCCCTGCCTGGATGAACATCCGGTCCCCTGCAAGCACGATTGTTCTGATCACGATTGCAAAGTCTGCGTCGCCGTCCCACGTGTAATAGCCAACGCCGCCGCCGTAAATCCCGCGGGCGTCTTTCTCGAGTGCATCGATGATCTCCATTGCACGGATTTTTGGGGCACCGGATAGTGTGCCTGCGGGAAAGATCGCTCGTGTCGCATCAAAAGCATCCGAATCGTCATGTAGCGTTCCGGTTACTGTGCTCTCGATGTGCTGGAGATGTGAGTACTTCCGGACGGTCATGAAATCCTCGACTTTGACCGATCCCGGTTTTGATACCATCCGCACGTCGTTTCTGCCGAGATCAACTAGCATCACGTGCTCTGCTTGCTCTTTTTCATCGGATAGTAGCTTTTCGGCAAGTTTTGTGTCTTCAGCATCGCTCTCGCCACGTGGGCATGTGCCGGCGATCGGGTTGGTGATCAATTTCCGGTTGTGGACTGTAAAGAGTGTTTCGGGGCTTGCGCCCACGATTCCGACATCGCCAAACTCGAATAGATACATGTATGGGCTTGGGTTCACATCCCTGAGTTTTCTGTACAGTTCCACAGAATCATGCATGTTTTTTGTCTCGTATCGTCTGGAGAGCACGACCTGGAATATGTTGCCATCGATGATGTGCTGCTTTGCTTTTCTGACCATCGCCTCGTACATGTCCTGATCCGTGTTTGCGATTATTTCACCGCTCTTATCTGATCCAGGGTGGTTGTTGCTGGCTGCAACCTTACTTTCTACCCCCTCGATGATCGTCAGGAGATTTGATGCATCGGATTCTGCCTGCCGGTATGTTTTCGTGAGATTTTCGTTGGATATGTCATCGATGAACGGCGTTAGCATGATATGGATCTCTCCGGTCAGGTGATCGAAGACGATCGTGCGCGAGGTGATCAGGAACTGGGCATCCGGCGTTGTTGCACTCTTGCGTCGCTTTATATCCATCCAGCAGTCGTACACGATGTCATATCCATAATATCCGATCGCACCACCGAGAAACACCTGCCTGTCAAACGTTTTGCTGCGCAGAACCTCGGTGGCAGGGATGATCGGCTTCAATGCATCCAGAACATCGTATTCCGGGTGTATCTCGCCGTAATCGTAACTACTATCCCCCCGTCCACCCGCCTCACCTCCACCATCGCATACCTCCGCGAGGCTGGATGTGATGTGGCGGGTGAGTGGTGTCTCTGATCGACATTCAAATGAGATTCTGCGGCCTCTCACCGTGACAACCGCGTCCGGGTCTGATCCCACAAATGAAAAGCGTGCGTTATGCTTTTCTTTCTCGACGGACTCAAGTAGATATGAATATTTTGGGTTATTCTCCTTAAGCGACGCATACAGGTTAAGCGGCGTGCATTTCGCGTCTGTCTTTGCGGTCAGTTGCACGATTGCGGGCAGTTTCAGGGAACTGAGCGCGTCTCTGCATTCGGGTTCGGAGGGATATAGCTTGATCATGGTTGTTACCGTATAGTTGTCGTATAGTTACCGTACATCCACTGTAT
This sequence comes from Methanobacteriota archaeon, assembly GCA_034658995.1. Taxonomy (GTDB): domain Archaea; phylum Halobacteriota; class Methanosarcinia; order Methanosarcinales; family Methanogasteraceae; genus Methanogaster_D. The sequence goes on from JAYEGG010000066.1 coordinate 2,854, forward strand.
AACTTTGTACAATAATGTTCATCTTAGTACATCATACTTAAAGTTTGCTCTGCACTCCCGCACCGCCGCCTGCGCCTGCGCCCGCACCCGCCGCAAGACATTAGTAGATCTATAACATCCAATCGACCATGGTAGCCGATTACACAAAGGTTAGTGTAGCCGAGATCATGACAACGAGTGTTGTGACCGTTACTGAGGATGCCACCATCAATGACATCCTGGAGTTGTTCGGAAAACACCATTATCACAGCTACCCCGTCGTCACGGATGCCGGCGAAATTGCGGGAATCATCAGCGAGGATCTCGTTCTGGCAGTCCTGCTCTTTCACCGGATTCCCGCCTCAGGACATACGCACCTGTCAGTTGTGCGATCGCTTGGCGATAATGCACGGGGAATCATGATGCCATACCCGGTAACCGTCTCTCCGGATACGTGCCTATCCGAAACCGCCGATCTAATGTTAAAACACCATGTCCACCGCGTCTTTGTGGTCGATGATGGAAAACTGGTCGGAATTCTCTCAAAACGAGATATAGTAAACGAAATCTGCAAAAGAAGAGACTGACAATAATGCACGTACTTCTCCAGCTTCTCCTGATCCTGTTTCTGGCAAAGATATTCGGAGAAGTTGTTGAGCGGGCGGGTTTTCCAGGCGTCCTTGGCGAGATTGCGGCAGGCATGTTCATGGGGATCTTCATAATTAGCCCCCTCAGCGATGCGCTACGCTTCATGAGCGAACTGGGCACCATCTTTCTACTGTTCACCGCCGGATACAAGGAGATCAATCTACAGGAACTGAAAAGCGCAATCGTTGTGGCGTTTGTCCCGACCATATCCCAGGTACTGGTCGCATTCGGTTTCGGGTTTCTGATCGGCTCGATATTCGAGTTTCAGTTCATGACATGCCTCTTCATGGGGGTCGCATTCAGCATAACCAGCATCGGCGTATCTGTGAGAACACTTATTGATCTTGATTATCTCGGAACATTGGTCGGTTCAACGATGCTTGCATCCGCCATTCTCGATGACCTGATCGGGATATTCATGCTCTCAGTAGTGGTATCGATAGCGGCGGATCAGCAGACACCATCAGGCGTGCAACTACTAACAATCGGAGCGAGAATGCTCTGTTTCATAGCGGTCATGATCATCCTCGGATGGAAGGTCTTCCCTGCGCTTTTTGAGTACGTTCACAGGATGCATATCCGGGAATCGATCTTTGCATTCGTTATCATAATCGCCCTCTTCTCCGCATACCTTGCCGAGGCATTCGGTCTGCACGCAGTGATCGGGGCGTTCATGGGCGGGGCAGCCCTCTCGGGTGTGCCGCTCGCAAAGATTGAGGACGTGCAGAGCAAAGTTTCCGGAATCACCTACGGGATATTCGTACCCATCTTCTTTGCGTTCATCGGACTATCTGTCGATTTCGGTGCGGTTGCGGGCGCCGGGCTGTTTACGTTTCTCGTTGTTGTAATGGCGCTCTCAGGAAAGCTGATCGGAGGATTTATCGGAGCAAAAGCAGTTGGTTTTAATTCTCGCGACAGCTTGATCTTTGGTGTCGGGGTAATGCCAAGAGCAGGCATCGAACTCGTAGTCATATCAGTCGGGAGAAGCATGGGCATAATCGATGATCAGGTCTTCTCTGCAATCGTTCTGATGATCGCGGTCTCTGTTCTCGCAACTCCCGTGCTCCTGAAGCTTACAACCAGGGGGTTTCGGGAAAAACATGCTTGACATGAGAGTCAGTGAACCTCGCTGACGTGAAATCACCTGAAATATACCTCACACCGCCACAATAATGATTTTATTAACTTCTGGTTACTATGGCTTCTTTCAATTATATTAACCGCAGATGAACGAGAGATGCCCGATTAACAAACCCGCGTTCATCGGCGGTTCATTATATTTTCAACCAACCGGAAAAACTCTGCAAAAACGATACCGAGCGGCTGAATAGATGGTTAATCTGCTATAGCTCGGGTTTACTGTCACGGAAGATACCAGAGAACC
>JAYEGG010000067.1:0-4833 GCA_034658995.1 Methanobacteriota archaeon
CATCAGGCACTTATGTATTGGTCCCGGTGAATATCGTGGGTGTGACGGACGGACCGATCCAGACGATCAAATTCGATATTCTATACGACGAGAGCGTTTTGAATCTGAATTCAAACAACCTGGATGCCTTGCAGCCCGGTACTTTAACAGACGCCAGTTGGGTGTCCATGCTGGGCGGCAACAGCGTAATACTCACCACCCAGCAGTTGCATGCCATACCAGATGGCTTCGCAGGTTCGGTTGTACTGCTCAATTTCAGTGTCATCGGGGCACCGGGCGCAACCAGTTATATGGGCGTGTCTGAAATCGGGTTTGCTAACACAGAAAATGAACTTGGGACTGCGCCCGCAAAGAATGGCGTGTTCACCGTGAACAATGATGAGAATCATCCACCGGTTCTCGATCCGATCGGAGATAAATCGATCACCGAGGGTTCTCTGCTTGAATTCACGATCTCTGCATCCGACCCTGACGGCGATCCCCTGACATATTCAGCAGACAATCTCCCAACTGGCGCAACCTTTGATCCAGCCACACGCACATTCTCATGGACGCCTGACTATGGTCAGTCAGGCTCATATCCGGATGTACATTTTGAGGTTACAGACGGCTATCTGACAGACACCGAGGATATCACAATAACAGTAATCAGCAGCGCAACCACGGATACCGTGGGCTTGTGGCATTTCGATGAAGGGCATGGAACAACCGTGCTGGACTCGTCCGGAAACAACAATAATGGAACGATCCATGGCGCAAGCTGGACGGAAGGGAAACTTAATTCTTCACTCAAGTTCGATGGCATAAACGATTATGTCAGCATCCAAAACTCGCCCGGTTTGAATCCTCCCAATGAGATCACCATAGAAGCGTGGGTAAAAACAGGTGTCATACCACAGGCTGGCTGGAATAAGATAATCGCCAAACCATACACAAGTTATACATCACCATGGCAGCAGTACGCGCTCACACTTCATGATGACCAGTTTGTCTTTGAACTGAATGCTGGAGAAACAAAAGAAGGGGTAACAGGCACAGAAACGTTAGAGCCCAACACCTGGTACCATGTAGCCGGAACATACAACGGCGCAGAGATGAGAATCTATCTTAACGGTGAACTGGGCGGCACCCTATCAAAATCCGGAACCATTGCCAGTTATCCAACAGATGTTCATATTGGGGCTGGGATCTACAGCAATGCACAGACCGAGTATATGGATGGGATCATAGACGAAGTCAAGATTTTGAATATCGCCCTGAGCGCGGACGAGGTCAGAGCGGATTATGATGCTGGACAGGGAGACAGCACGCCCCCTGTTGCAGATGCCGGTCAGGATCAGACCGTGGATAATGACACAGTGGTGTATTTCGATGGCTCAGGATCAACTGATAACATCGGCATAAGTAGTTACTCATGGGACTTTGATGCCAACGACGGCATCCGGATCGACACAACAGGCGTAACAGCGTCCCATACTTATACGGAACCAGGCAGTTACATCGTCACGCTGACCGTTACCAACACCTCCGGAAACACAGATACTGACACATGCATGGTTACAGTTAATGCTCCAATCAATCACGCACCAATCCTCGCCACGATCGGAGACAAATCGATCACCAAGGGTTCTCTGCTTGAATTCACGATCTCTGCATCCGACCCTGACAACGACCCATTAACCTATTCAGCAGACAACCTCCCGACTGGCGCAACCTTTGACCCAGCCACACACACATTCTCATGGACACCGGACCATGGACAGGCAGGCACATATCCGGATGTATACTTCGAGGTTACAGACGGATATCTGACAGACACCGAGGATACCACAATAACAGTAGAGAGCGCAACCAATGAATACATCTGGCTGGAGGCAGAGGACGCCGATAAGATAAACCCATTGATGGAGATAGCAAGCGACCAATCAGCATCAGGTGGCAGTTATATCTGGGTGCCGGATGGGGGCGGATGGACCGGACCAGGATATGCCAGACACATAATCACCATACCCACACAAGGAGACTACAAGATCTGCGGCAGGGTGCATGCGCCAACAAACGCCGATAATTCCTTCCTCGCCCATATAGATAATGGTCCTGACAGGACATGGACCATACCAGTAACAGACAGCTGGACATGGGACGAGATAAACCACTGGGGCAATGGTACGGAAACCGACCCTGAAATCGATCCTGTGATCTACACGCTATCAGCAGGCGAGCATGTTCTGATGATAAAACACAGAGAAGACGGCACGAAACTGGACCGATTACTCATAACAAATGATCTGAGCTTTGTGCCCCAGGCAGACACCACATCCCATGATGCAGACGCTTCCGATGGCTCAGAGTCAACCACTAATGCCGGCAGTTTATGGGACGCGCTCATTACGAAGATGGGGTGGTTGATAGACCTGCGATAAGTTTCACGATTCTCTAAATCTAACAAACTACCCAGATACCTAAAAACAGTGTCACGCGACCCCGCTATACCGGCACTGATTGACCCGGAACACAACATGAGCCAAACCGGGAATTTAACCGCAAAGTGCGCGGAGGGACGCGGAGGATGATATAGTTCTCTCACAAACCTCCGCGCCCTCAGCGGTTATTTTTCTTGCCAGGAAGCATAGAATCGCAATCGGGCAACCAATCAACATACCTGAGTAGTTACCATGTTTCAAACCTCGCACCACTCATTCACTATGCTTGTCATTGTCTTGCCTCTTTATCTTTTATCCTGACCTTTCTATCAACGAAATCAACGAGAAAAGTTTTTGTTTTCAATAAAGAAGTCCCGATTAAAACGTCTGGTGAAGTGGATATGATTACGAGTACACTACATTCTCTTTCATCAAAGATTATTCTACCAGAGAAAACATCATTTTCTACTATTTCACCGTTACCAAGTTCAAAAAGATCGGTGCCGACATAAGTTAAATCCATCTTGTCAATTTGATTCTCTGCCAGACATAAGTGCCCATTAAAGCCTGTATCAACAACCGCAAAGATCTTTTCGGTTTCACCTTCGGTTATTAATTCTAACTCAACCATGGGCTCCAAACCATCGTTAACAAAACCTTCAATCATAATACCTGGACTCCTCCCTTCATTTTAAAGGCAGCAGGATGTCCAATTCTAACTAAGAAAAACACCGATTCCGGATATTTTCCTCTCGCTTTATTCGTTGCCTCTATTGCATCATTGCCAATAAAATAATCGCCACTATCCACTTCTATAGATACAAATTTATTGTTCAGTTTCGGTTCCAGTTTATCCTTAATTCCATCATAGATCCTTTTCCCTTTAGTACACAACTCTTTCGTTGTGTATTTACTTCCTGATTTTAACCTTTTTAGCACTTGATTTACTTCTTCACCCATTTTCATCACCTCAACCATGTTTCAATCCGGGTGCAAGTCCCCAGTCATAAGGAATCTCATTGGTATCCGGAGGTAGTCGATACTCGTCCGGCTCCTCGTAATTGTACGGTAGTGTCGGGATGCTGACAAAATATGCAGTCTCTGTACCCAGCGCCTTGAAGCCATGGTATACCCCGGGTGGAACACTGATCAATATCGGGTTCTTTTCGCCAGCAAAGAGTTCCATCAATACTTTATAAGTCGGTGAATCCTCTCGGTCATCATAGAGTGCCACTTTCATCATACCATGCACACATGTGAAGTTGTCGGTTTGCAACTTGTGATAATGCCATGCTTTCACAACACCAGGGTATGCGGTGCTCAGGTAGACCTGTCCAAACTGCTGGAATGTAAAGTCATCGCATCGCAGGATCTCCATAAGCCAGCCACGCTCGTCGGGAATGACTTTCAGGTCTTTGATGTGTACTCCATCGATTGTTGCTTTCATATTTACATCTATTAGTCAAAGCGTCTTATAATACAACCCCCCCCTGCCAATCACCCACCACCGCCCCCCGGAACTTGTCATGCACCACAGCCACACCATCCATCTTCGTCAGCCAACAATTTGAACCCCACCCGGAGGGCATTTCTTACTCGCAAACTTTTCACAAAAGTTTGATCAAAAACTGTGAGCCCTTCGGCTGTGCCTTCGGGCGGAGGAATCTCGGAGGTGCATGAGATGCCAGTAGCCGCAGGTTGACCAAAAACTGCAACCCCACCCGGAGGGAAGTTTTTACTCGATTTTGTGTGAAAAAATCGCCTTGATCGCATTCTCTGCCTCGTTTAACTCCCTGATCATCATCCCTGCCACATGCGCAGGCATCGAATCATTGATCGCCCGCCCTGCAAGGATCACCTGCGGATGGTAGCCGAGCTTTTTCGCCCTGTGCACTAAATAATAAGGATCCACAGGGATGCAGTGCCCGCCGACCAGCCCTGGAGAATACCGGTGGAAGTTCCATTTGGTGCCGGCAGCCCCACGCCCTTCGGGCGGTAATGTGTGATCTGTAATTTGTGACATGTCACCCCTCACCCGTTACACATTACTGACGGCGCAGCCGTCGTGCCGCAGATGCGCCCTGACTCGTGTTCCAGTATCGGTTTCACGACCTCCTCTGTCACGCCCGGGTATACTGTGGATTCCAGCACCACGATTGCGCCGCGCTTCAGGTTCCTGTCGGTGGTTCTGGCTGCGGATTCGATGTAGGAGAGGTCAGGGTCCTTCGATTTTGTGACCGGGGTTGGAACTGCGATTATGATGAAATCGGCGTGGTTCAGGTCATGTCGAGTAGGACTCATAGCGCACCTCTTGTTTTGGGGTAATAGCCCCGAGGTTACTATGAGCCCCCTCACAGAACCGGACTTGAAGATTTCCCTCATCCGGCTCTTCAGAAGAACCTCCCCATCC
>JAYEGG010000068.1:0-1440 GCA_034658995.1 Methanobacteriota archaeon
AAAAGTCAAGTTCAAATAACGGCGATCGAGTCCATTCTTGCAGTTCCTTTCAGTGTCCAGTAGCCGCATACGATGCAGATCTGCATGTGCCCACCTACATAGAGGCGCTTCCCGCATTTTGGGCATCTGCGCAGTTGTTGTGTGTTTTCCATGTTGGTTTCCCGTGTTTTCCAGTTGAGTTCATCGTTTTTCATCATCACATGTTAGTGCGAAGGCAATGTGGGGGATTACCCCACTCCCTGCCCGCAACCCAAGTACCGTACACAACCGCACCAAACCAAGCAGGAGGTAGCATGTCTTATCGGATGTGATCCACATATTCGGTTGGGGGGTTACGGGTCGTTCAAACATACTGCAAGCGTATGCGTCCCATTTAAAGGAGTTGTTTGTTAGGTGTGCAAATAACTTACCCTACAAATATTAGGTTTTGAATGAAAATCCGAAATCGTTGGGGTTTTAATGTCAAGCAGGAGTCTCCCACCACATCACCACTGCTGACTGCACCTCTCTGGAGAGACCTTTTAAAGAGACGTGTTGCTCGATAACATCCTTCATCCGGGAATCGACTTCCACGTATTTACCCATGAAACTCGCTATGTATCTGACTTCCTGCTCAAAGTCCAGTTTCGCGCCGTATTTCATGATTCTCACGTCCACGAGCCTTCCTAACTGCCTGAGTATCAGGTACGCGAAGTAATCGGCGTCAGGATCGAACTCGCCCCCGTAGTGCGTCCCGGTTATCTTGGTCCACATCTCCTTCACCATATCGTCCCTTCCTGCCGGTTGTATCACCGCACAATACCTCTTTGACGCGGCTTCCATCTTCTCCAGATGTTTCCCGAGGTCTTTCATCTGCCACAGGAAATGAGAGCAGACGACAAGATCGAAATCACCACCGATCTCACGCTCGCCTGCTTCCAGCCAGTTAGTTTCCATGATTTCGACGTTCTCAACCCCGCTATCTTTGAGGTTCTTCTTAAGAGACTTTACTGCCATCTCTGATGATTCGATCACAACAACCTGCTTCACCCGCCTGGCAAGTGGTATTGTCAATGTTCCGGGACCTGCGCCGATCTCCAGAACCCGGGAGTCTTTATCCAGTACTCCGCCAAGCGCATCTGTCGCATTCCTTCCGTATTCGTAATCGTTGTATCTGGCGATCTCTCTGTGGTCTTCTGCGAGTTTGGACCTGAATTCAGGATCGTATATGACCTTCATCGGTCTCATTCTCTGGTTCCGCATCTCATCCCATGCGCGCCTTAAGTCCGGTGCGTTTGTATTAGCTGTCATAATGGTTAGTTCTCTCCGGTGTCTGCTCTGGTGTATGAGTACCTGTGCCCTAAATCTTAAGTTTAAGCAACGCCGCTGCTGCAACGAGGGATAGCACGAATCCATAGATGAATGCCGTTTCCGGACTGATCGTATCCCAGAGCAAACCTG
>JAYEGG010000068.1:1540-4809 GCA_034658995.1 Methanobacteriota archaeon
CCCATGCCATCCATAGCCCTGTGAATACCGTACGCCTTTCCCCGAACATCACCGGCACAGGACTCAGCTATAATCGCGTCCCTGGGCGCGCTCCGAATACCTTTTCCCACCCTCTCAACAATCCTGATCCCAAAGACACCCTGCCACGTATCAGCAACGGCAAAGAGCGGTTTTGCGAGCGAAGAAAGTCCGTAACCGGCAAGGACGAATGGTTTTCTTCGTTTAATCTTATCGGACCAGTAACCAGAGAAGACTTTCAACAGACTGGCAACCGTCTCAGCAGAACCTTCAACCAAACCAACAACCACCATACTGGCGCCAAGAGTAGTTGTCAAAAATAGCGGAATTAATGGAAAGACCATCTGACTGCCCAGATCAGTAAACAGACTGACCAGACCAAGAATGACGACATTAGCGCCGACGCCCTTCATCAGGCGGGTTCTGAAATCTTTAGCTCGCTTCACATTACCTCCTCCACAAGTTCCCGAATCTTCTTTTTCGCATCATCTAACGCATTAATACCTTTTTCAGTTATTCTGTAGTATTTCCTCACCTTTCCGCTGACGACTTCGTCTCTTCTTGTCAGGTAGCCGTCTCTCTCCAATGAATGAAGTATAGGGTAGAGAGTTCCTGAACTTATCACGTAACCATGACTTATTAGTTCGTCCATCATCTCTACTCCAAAGATCTCACCCTCGTATGCATGATGCAGGATGTGTATTCTGATAAACCCCAGAAAAATGTTTCTCATCATTATATTGCCTAACGATATTGGGAGTCTATATCGTACAAAAACCTTTCGGTTTCGGATACCAAATGGGGAAACGTGCTGATAGTGTATTCAGGCTCTCTGGTGATCCGGTAGTATATTGATCGTTAGCCTTATGTATCGCGAAATCACGAATGGCATATAGACAACCGCCACTGCCACCGCCACCCATTTCCCGAACGATAGCCATAAATGAAACAGGTGCTTTGTTTGGAAAGGGCAGCAAAACAGTCAGACGGCGGGCATCGATCAGCGGGTAGGCAAATATTAACTATGAGAACAGCAATCATCCTGTGTGGCGGTAGAAGCGCCCGTTTCGGAAGCGACAAAGCGATACTCACAATTGATGGCGTGCCCATGATCGAGAGGGTGATTCAGAGTGTGTCGCCGGTTGTGGACGAGATTATTATCGCTGCCCGTGATCCGGCACAGGGGATGTGCATCGCGGACGCGATTCCCTACGATTTGATGGTCGTTTACGATTCGGTTATCGGATACGGACCGATTGCAGGAATTCTTGCAGGACTACTCGCATCAAAATCAGAGTATTCGGTCTGTCTTGCATGTGATCTGCCCCATGCCAATCCTGACGTCATTGATGCGCTCTTTGGGTGCGCAGAGGAACGCGAGTGCGATGCCGCAATCCCGAGGCACCCTAATGGGATGCTTGAAACGCTCCACGCCGTGTATGGCAGACCGATGATACCTGCGTGTCAGAGTGCTACGGAAAGCAGGAAGCGTACCATCCGTTCAGCAATATCCCTTCTTAGTCGGGCGGTTTTTGTACCAACAGAGTCGCTGCGCAGGTTCGATCCTGATCTGCGCACGTTTTTGAATGTGAATTATCCGGAGGATCTTGGAATGATAACATGAAAGAGAATCACATCGCAGAGAAGACGCTGCTTGAGATGATAGAAGACCTCTACGACCAGTTCGAGAACGGAACGATCCCCGGCATTAAGATATCCACGAGAACGAAGAAGAACATCGAGTACAACGAGAAGAGCGAGGTCTGGGTGTACGGCGATCAGACCAGTATGAGGAGCGCAAAGACGGTCAAAGGTGCGTATCACCTGCTGAAGATGGCGTATTCGATAGAACTGCTGATAACCGAGCATCTAAGGCAAAATCGTGGATCCACGCTCCGAGAACTCTATTACATATCAGAGAACTGGGATATCGCAAAGTTCAAGCAGCAATCAGAGAGCGACAGGCTGATCGAGGATCTCGAGATCGTAACCGCCCTGCAGCGTGAGGACTTCCATATCCGCCCCGAGGAGGACGGGGCAACGATGTTCGGACCGATCAGCATAACCGAAAAGACGAAACGGGGTGACCGCCCCATCCATTGTCAGGAGGACGTCGGCGAGAGCGGCTACCAGATCCCGTTCAGTGTGGACAATGTCAAATTCAAGGATCACGACGCAAAACTCGTAGTTGCGATTGAGACCGGTGGTATGTACGCCAGATTAATCGAGAACGGGTTTGATGAGAAGTATAATGCGATCCTGGTGCATCTGAAGGGGCAGCCCGCAAGAAGCACCCGTCGCATGGTCAAACGGTTGAGTGATGAGTTGTCGCTTCCGGTTGTAGTCTTCACGGACGGCGACCCCTGGAGCTACCGGATCTATGCGAGCGTTGCCTATGGGTCGATCAAGAGCGCACACCTCTCCGAGTATCTTGCGGCGCCACGAGCGGTGTTTCTTGGAGTGCAGCCGTCTGATATTGTGGAGTACTCGCTCTCAACAGACAAACTGACCGATCAGGACATCGCTGCTCTCAAGAGCGAACTCACAGATCCAAGGTTCGATACCGATTACTGGAAGGAACAGATCAATCTCCAGCTCAAACTCGGGAAGAAATCCGAGCAGCAGGCGTTTGCAGGCAAGGGTCTGGATTTCGTGACCGACACATACCTGCCCGACCGTCTTTCCGAGATGGGGGTCTTGTGAATGCGTGAGTTCCTGTTTGCGCTTAGGTCCGGTCTGGGATTCCTGACAACGATTCCTGTCGGGATCAGCATGGAGGGGCTTGCCGCCCTTGGCAAGCGGGTGTACCTCTTTCCGGTGATCGGGGTTCTGATCGGAGTTCTGATCGGGGCGATCGGTCACCTCCTCAGTCTCGTTCTGCCGTCAGGGATCGCAGCGGTCGGGGTCATCGTGGCACTGTATTACCTCACCGGCATCAACCACCTCGACGGACTCGCCGATTTCGGAGACGGGGTAGTTGCGCACGGAACGCGGGAAAAGAAGGTGGGTGCAATGCGTGATGTCTCGCTCGGCATCGGCGGGGTCATCTTCTGCGTAATCGTGGTTCTCGGGCTTTTCGCATCGATCGGCGAGGTGCTGGGCGGTGTTGTGAGTGGTGTGGGCGGCGGAGCGATAGGGCTTGCGGCTGGACTCAACCAGGGGTGGGGCTTTCTGATGGTGATGATCGCATCCGAAGTCTGCGCAAAACAGGCGATGCTCACAATCTCCACATTCGGAAGAAGCAGCCACCC
>JAYEGG010000069.1:0-4802 GCA_034658995.1 Methanobacteriota archaeon
ACCAGCGATCGGTGATGAAAACGGTCGGAGCCTGCCTTAAGGGATGCGTTTGGTGCTAAACACTGGTTTTGAAAACCGGCAATACCTATATCCCATCCACCCCAATCAGAACCCTGTATGAAGATACGCGACCTCCCGCTCCCAGGCGACATCATCGAATACTACGAAGAAACCGGCATCACCGAACTGTATCCGCCGCAGGCAGACGCGATCGAGAAGGGCTTGCTCGATAGGAAGAACATTCTTGCAGCGATACCGACTGCATCGGGAAAGACCCTGCTCGCAGAGCTTGCGATGCTCTCAGCGATTGAGTCCGGCGGAAAAGCCCTCTATATCGTGCCGTTGCGGGCGCTTGCGTCGGAGAAGTATGAGCGGTTCAAGGAATTTGGGGATCTCGGGATCAAGGTGGGGATCTCGTCGGGTGACCTTGATTCGAGGGATGAGTATCTTGGCGACAACGACATCATCGTTGCGACGTCGGAGAAGGCGGACTCGCTCCTGCGAAACGAGACGCAGTGGATGTATGACCTGACCGCGGTGGTCATCGATGAGATCCACCTGCTTGATTCGCCTGACCGCGGTCCGACGCTTGAGGTCACGATTGCGCGGATGCGGCGCATCAATCCGTATATTCACATCATCGCGCTCTCGGCAACGGTTGGTAACGCGCAGGCAATTGCGGACTGGCTCGATGCCGAGTGTATATCATCAGAGTGGCGACCTGTTGACCTGCAGGAAGGCGTGCTTCTCGGGAACACCATTCATTTTCCGGGTCGCGAAACCGAGTTGCCGCATGCCAGCTCCGCACGCTTCGATCCGGTCAACGCGCTCGTCCTTGATACGCTGGAGCGCGGCGGGCAGTGCCTGGTATTTGATAGTAGTCGCAGAAACGCTGCAAGCACGGCGGCGCGGGTGAGCAAAGCGCTTGCGTCATGCACACCACCCGCATCCACATCACCACCATCCACATCACCACCATCCACATCACCCACATCATACAAAACCCCGCACCTGGCTGAGCTTGCAGACACGGTCAGGGAGACTGATACTGACGCTGCACGAAAGCTTGCAGGCTGCATCGAGTGCGCCGCCGCATTCCACCACGCAGGCTTGCTTCCGGAGCACCGGAGGATTGTGGAGACTGGATTTCGGAATAACGAGATCAAGGTGATCGCGTGCACGCCAACACTCGCTTTCGGGCTTAATCTTCCGGCAAGACGGGTGATCATCAAGAGTTATCGCAGATACAACCCGAATTATGGGATGGAACCAATACCGATCCTTGAATACAAGCAGATGGCGGGAAGAGCCGGGCGTCCGCATCTGGATCCATCCGGCGAATGCGTACTGATCGCAAAATCATATTCTGAACTCCAGAGTCTGTTTGAAGGTTACATCGAGTCTGATCCGGAGCCGATCTACTCAAAACTTGGCACAGAGAGCGCGCTTCGCAGCCATATCCTATCTGCCATCACCGGCAGGTTCGGCGCATCGCACGACGAACTGATGGATTTCCTGCAGCTAACGTTCTTTGCGGCGCAGCAGGAGACCTCACATCTACGCGGGGTTGTTGAGACTGTTCTTAATTTTCTCAGAGAGAATGAGATGATAACCATGGATGGTGAGTCGATCGCACCAACTGCTCTTGGAAAACTGGTTTCGCGGCTGTATCTTGATCCGCAGGGCGCGGCAATCATTGTGGACGGACTTCGCTTGCGCGAAGATGGTGGCGTCAGCGATCTTACGCTGCTGCACCTGATATGCAGGACGCCTGACCTCCGCAAGCTCTACCTCCGCAAGAAGGACTATGAATGGATCCCCGGTTTTGCATCAGATATGCACGATGAATTCACAGAGGTCCCGAGCGAGTTTGATTCGGGACATGAGTGGTTTCTTGGCGAGGTAAAGACCGCTGCGATGCTCCTTGACTGGGTCGGTGAAACGCCTGACAAGAATATCGAGACACGATTTGGCGTCGGCGGCGGCGACATCCGGGGCATCGCCGATACAGCCCAATGGATCGCGTATGCAACCGCACAGATTTCAGTTCACATCAAAAGCAAGCACGCAAAGAGGGCAAGAGAACTCACAGAGCGGCTGAAATACGGGATAAAGTCAGAACTCCTCCCGCTTGTCACCATCCGGGGCATCGGCAGGGCACGTGCCCGAAAACTGCACGAGGCAGGGTACACCACACCAGGATCGCTTGTCAAGGCTGGCAAGACAAAGATCGGGAAAATTATCGGGCAGAAGGTGGCAGAGAGCGCGATTAAGGACGTGGAATCAAGAGACCGGGCAGGGTCGTCTGAATAAGCGCATCGGCGTATGCTTTTATGTTGTTTAAAAACATAAAAACACCATATAACGGGAGACCCACATAATGAAACTCGAAACTCCACTGGTCGTATTGAACTTCAAGACCTACATAGAAGCCACAGGCAAAAATGCGGTTCGTATCGCTGAGATATGCGTGGACCTTAGCAGGGAAACGGGGATATCGATCATTGCGGTTCCCCAACTTCCGGACATCCGTGCGGTGGCAGATACTGGCGTCCAGGTGTTCTCGCAGCACATCGATGGCTTTGATCCGGGCAGCCACACGGGTCACGCGCTTGCAGAGTCAGTGCGCGACGCAGGCGCCACCGGCACGCTGATCAACCATTCAGAACGCAGGCTCACGCTTGCTGACATCGACGCCGCGATTCAAGCAGCACGCCGCACAAGTCTCACAACGATCGTGTGCAGTAACAACGTCGCAACCACCAGAGCTGCTGCGGCGCTGGGACCGGATTTTGTCGCAGTCGAGCCGCCCGAACTAATCGGCAGCGGAATCCCGGTGTCAAGCGCAGACCCTGACGTCGTAACAGGTTCTGTGAACGCGGTTTCTGGAATTGATCCCGGTGTCCGGGTGCTGTGCGGCGCAGGTATATCAAAGGGCGCGGACATGCGAGCTGCGCTACAACTTGGTACGGTGGGCGTGCTACTCGCATCAGGAATCATCAGAGCACCTGATCCGAAAGCAGCGCTCAGAGACCTGCTAAGCGGGATTAAATGATCATTCCCGGCACTTACTCGGGTATCGTGTGGGTATTCGCATATAAAACCACGAGATTACACAAGATTAACACAGAAATCTTGTGGAAATCCGTGTAATCTTGTGGTTCCTACCACATGTTACCTGGGAGCGCACACTATCCCCTGACATTTCACAGACACCAGGGGCTGCGAGGGTATTATATCCCGAGCAACAGACCAAAAAACGCCCATAAGATCAAAGTATCATGAAAATCCTCGTAGCAACCGGAAGACTTGCGCAAACAACGGTTGAGGCAGCTGTGCATGAGAACGCCGATGTGCTTGTCCTTGATATTGATATCGCAGCGTTCATAACACCGGGGTTGCTGAGATCATCGCTTCCGGATGGGCGATATGATCTGCTCCTCGTCCCGGGTCTCGTATCAAGTGATTTTACCGATCTTGAGGATGAACGCGGGCTGCTGATCCGTCTCGGACCGAGGCACGCTTATGACCTGACCTCGGTGCTTTCATGCACGGGAGAACTCGAACTCTCAAAAACAGTCCCTGCTGATGAATTTTTATCAAAGAAACTACGTAACGATGCTTTGCTGCGTATACACGAGCACGAGAGAGATGCCACGCCTGCATTTGAGGTATGCGGCAGAAAGATCGGTGGAAGTTCGGTGATGAAGGTGATGGCTGAGATCGCTGGCGCGACCGGGATGACCGAAGAGAAGTTGGTTGAGAAGATACGTGAATTCGAGGGGAAGGGTGCGGACATCATAGATATTGGTGCCACGATGGATGCCAGTATTGATGATGTCATAAAATCAGTTAGAATCGCAAAATCCACAACAAAACTCCCGGTGAGCATAGATACCTTAAATCCGGATCTCATTGTTGCGGGAATACGGTCAGGAGTGGACCTCGTACTGAGTTTGAACTCAGGAAACATCGATGCGGTGAAGGATGTTGTTTTGGAGCACGGAACCGCGGTCGTGATCATCCCTGATCAGGGAGATCATGAAACGCTCCACCGAAATATCGAATATGCAAGGAGTCTTGGCATCGAGAAGATCGTTGCAGACCCGGTGCTCGATCCTGTCGGGCACGGAGTCGTTGAATCCATCTACCGTTATGGAGACTTCCGCAAAAAGGATGAAGCAACCCCGCTCTTCTTTGGCGTCGGTAATGTCACCGAACTGATCGACGCTGATTCGGTGGGCGTGAATGCGCTTCTCACAGGAATTGCCGCTGAACTTGGTGCCGACATCCTGTTCACGCCCGAGCACAGCGACAAGGCATGCGGGAGCATCGCGGAACTTGTTACCGCCGCACAGATGATGGTGCTCGCAAGAGAGCGCAGCAGCTCGCCAAAAGACCTTGGCATCGATCTCCTCGTCCTGAAAGAAAAACGGTATCTTCCGGACGCAGAAATTCCTGAAGAATCGGTTCTTGCCGAGCAAAAATCGAAATGGGCTCCGGATCCTGCCGGATGTCTCCGCATCGAGATCTCAAGGGGACGCGGGTTGATAATCGTGACACACAGACAGGCAACGATCGTCGGAACCGATGTTTGCAGGATTATCACGACCGCAATCGATCTGGAACTGATCTCGCAACTGGACCATGCCGGGTATCTCGGGCGTGAACTGACAAAAGCGAAGATCGCACTTGATCTCGGGTGGAACTATGTGCAGGATGAACCGTTTGAGAAAACAGTCCCGGGTCACCCGGGTTAGCAAAGCAGTAACCCGGATGATCGTTCCGATCAACGACCTGCG
>JAYEGG010000070.1:0-4801 GCA_034658995.1 Methanobacteriota archaeon
AAGACCATCGCAGCATCAAAGAGATTTGCAACACCGCCCAGTGGATCTTCCTCGTCGTCCAGAACGATGCGCTTCCGGGTTGATCTCACTTCAAGACCTCCACAACATACTCCATGTCGCTTAAGTCCTGCGTGTACCACTTTTTCCTGACGAGGAGGATGCTGTAAGCCACCCCGCCAGCCAGAAGACCGAGAACCGTCGTTGCAAATGCGATAACAAGATTTTCAGCAAGTTGCTGGATGTTTCCCGATGATAAGCCGATCAGCGCAGGACCCATCGGGATCAGCGTTCCCATAAGCCCCAGCATCGGACCGACCCGCGACACCAGTCTCGACTGCATCAGTTCACCCGAGATCGTCAGTTCGTAGTCCTGAAGCAGCTTCTCTGCCTCAACCGGGAAATTTTCCACCTCAAGAATCTCTGAAATGTCCTTTGTGAACCTCTGTAATAAATCGTTCGATCCGCTGCCTGTGAGGGCTGCTGCCGCACCGTTCAAATCTCCTTTTTCGATCTTCGTCTTCGCATCCCTGCAATTTGTCTTGAGCCGGATTGAATCCCGGCTTCTTGCGGTGTACTCTGATACGAACTGCCCAACCGAGATAAACGACCACGCGATCAGTCCAAGTAATACGAGGACCACGGGGTAGAGCAGCGAACTTGAGATCATGAACATTGTTCCGAATATTCCTGAAGATATATCCATTTGTCTCCTCCGTTTTAACTCTCCAAATCCCCGGATCGTCTGCGCCTGAATTCCACGAACCCGATCATACCAAGCGCAGCCATCAGCGCAAACGAGAGTGCAGTCTCGCCCAAGTTCATGGAAACCGATGAGATGGGTATCGTCTGCGCCTGCATGTACGCAGGGATCACGAGCGGCGAAAGCAGGTAGAATAGCCCGAAGAGAATCATCGTCGTCCCGAGCGCGGAAGGATCCTTGCTGCCAAATCGTTTTGCAAGGAATGAAACAGAGAACGACGCTGCGATGATGCCTGTAAAGAATACTAATCCCACGATTGCGCCGATCGCGATGTTGCTTCGGTCGATTGCGCCTGCAAGCACCGTGCATGCAAGGAACGTTGCGGTCAGGCAGACCGGGCACGGGATCGATAGCCAGAGAAACGTTTTTCTCGAAAGATCGCATCTTTTGGACAGCCACTGCCTCTTTGTGTGGATTCCAAAGTAGATCAACCCGACTGCGATTATGAGGTGCATCGTGACACCCATCGAAAGGATGTTTTGCGTCAGATCAAGCGGGATGATCCCGACAAGGTAGCCCATGATGATTGAGACCGCGAGATAGACGGTTGCAAGATATATGACCTCCCTTCGCGAGAGGCTTGCGAAACCGCAGCCAAGCCCGGTCTTGAGCGCGAGGACTGCGATCCCGATCAGAACGCCTGATGCAATTAAGCTGGTTGTGTCAGTCATGTTTATCTGGGGTATATCATAGCTACTTGCGTTTAAACCTTAGCCCGATTCCAATCAGCGAAAGGATCGCGATCACAGCGATGATCGCAAGCAGTGGTGCGCTCGACGATGATGGGGCGGTCCGGAATATCTCGGTCTCCTCCATCGTCTGTCCCTCGACGTAGTCTTCGGACGGGTTCGTGTCCTGCGACGACTGCACAGGCTTGGTTGCGTCTTCTCCGATTCCGCCTGCTACTGTGGTCTCGTTTGCGTCGGACCGGGATTGTGCCTGCGGTTCTGGCTGCGCGGTCTCGTCTGATTTGTCGAACCAGCCCGGCGGGTATGTGCCATCACGTCTGCTCGAATCAGATTGTGTTTCTGGTTTTGGTGTTGGCTCTATTGTTGGCTCTTCGGACGCCGGCGCCTCTGCAGCCGTAGTCCAATCCATGATTTCCTCAAACGTCTTCTGATCACTCTCTGATATATCGGCGCCTGGCATGGACATAACTGCCTTTACCACATCCATTGCGAGTAAATTTCCGCATGTGTGATGGCAGCAGGTTGCGCCGTGTTCTACAACTGACTCGACATATTCTCGCACAAGTGCCTCCTCGACGAGTTTCTTCGCTGAGTCATCGTCAAACGCCCAGTAGTCCTTACGGATCATTTCGATCATTCGCATGGTTATGGACTGGTGCGCAGCCGGATTTCCGTCTTTGAGGAACTCATCCACGCCAATCTCGTACTTGTCATTGATGTACACATCAAATATCCGGTTCCAGTCTGCGTCTGTCACCATACCCGGTGTCATTACATCCCAGCCCCACATATACTCAACAAACTTCATCATCTCTCTTGCACCGCCGTAGCCGTGTTCCATCATCGCCTGGATCCATTTCTCGTTCCAGTACCTTGAACGAAGCTCTTTCCGGAACGCATCCTCGAGTGTTGTCATGTGCAGATTGTCCACATCTTCGAGGTTTGCCACGTATGCATCGGGAGTCTCGCCGGTAAGCACTCTTACTGTGAGCAGAAGCCCGCCGAGATACTGGTAGAAGTCGTCGTTGTCGATCACTCCGTAGAGGTTGGAACTGTCGCTGTGCACCGCGGCATCGACGTCCATGAGGTTCAGCTTGAAGAGGTCCTCGTAGTTCTCGCCCCAGACATCCTGCCCATAGATATTGGACAACCTTGATATGAAGAGGTCTGCGAGCTCAGACTCGTTCTCCCAGGTCTCGCTTGCAGTAACAGCGCCAGGCAGTCCTGTGCCGTACGTTCCTGGTGCTTCGCTGAATATTCTGGATCTTGATATGTAGAGCGCATCTGTTTCGTTGTAGTCATCAATCAGTGCACCGTATATCCGAAGCGAGTTGTACCTGACGTAATTCGTCTCGTTGCTCTCATCAAGTTCCGCAACCATCCGAACTGCCTTATCCATCAGCTCCAACTGGTATGGGAACGTGTCCCGGTAGAGCCCTGAAGGCAGGAGGAGAACATCGATTCTTGGGTGAGTCATATTCTCAAGCCCAACGTCCTCAAATCCTGTGATCCTGCCGTAACTCCTCGTTGGCTTGACACCGAGAAGTGAGTGGATCTGAGCTTCAACAACCCCCCTGTGCCGCATCGTCTCGACAGACCAGAGGATGAATGCTACCTTGTTCGGATATGTGCCGTTGTGGGTCTCTTTGTACTGCTCGAGCAACTGGTCTGCGAGGATGACGCCCATCGCCTCAGTCTCCACGTCAGGGAACTTTCGCTGGTCAAAGCTGTAGAAGTTCCTGCCTGTCGGAAGGGCTTCAGGGTTTCTGATCGGATCGTTTCCGGATCCTGGCTCGATATACTCGGAATTAAGCGCACGAAGTGTCTGATCGATCTCGCGAGTGGTCTTGCCCAGAAGAGCTGAGTAGTTGAGCGCCCGCTCGAGATCGGCTGTGATATCGGGATCGGGCGCAGTCAGATTGAGAACATTCATCTGCGCCGTCCCGACATCCGCCCCATTGAGGATTGTCTCATTCAAGAGATCGTCTGCATAGGTATCGGCAGTGCACTCCCAGTCGTGAAGATCCCCTGTGTCGTGCGGGATTACGTCCACAATATGGTTAATGAAATCTTTTCGAAGCATCGACTTGACCATGCAGACTTGTCTCTCGTCAACAGGCGCAACCCCAAAGATATGAAGCCCGAGCGGCATGAGCGTCCCCTTGAGTTCATGCAGATAGTCGTGAACCCCGGTATCGAGGAACGTGCCAAAATCGTCTTCGGTCATGTTCCTCATCTCTTCAGCAGTCACCTTGAGATCAGCTTCCAGATCAAGTGAATCATACAGCTCGATTGTGGTATTGCGGTACAACGCCTTCTGAGCAGGCTCTATGCCTTCCTCCTCGTACGCCTCGATCTTGTCATCAAGTTCAAGCAGCTCGTCGTACAGTCCTGCCGCAACGATCGGCGGCGTCAGGTGGTCGATTATGACCGCGTTGCCCCTGCGCTTTGCCTGCGTACCCTCGCCGACATTGTCCATGATGTAAGGATACACAACAGGCGTGTCATCTACCATGATTGCCGGGTAGTCGTATCGCCAGAGCCCAACCTCGTTTCCGGGCAGCCATTCCTGGGTTCCATGCGTCCCAAAGTGGATCATGGCATCGGCATCAAAGACGTTGTTGATCCAGTAGTATGCCGCAAGATACTGGTGCGTCGGTGGCATCGTCTTGTCGTGGTATATGGCTGATTCGGAAGAGAGTCCGCCTCTCGTCGGCTGCGGCACAAAGATAACATTTCCAAACGTGACTGTCGGGATCACGAACGATCCGTTGTGGACCATGATCTCGCCCGGAGCTTCGCCCCACATCGCCTCGACGTCGGCACGCACCGAATCAGGCAGCACGTTGTTGTACCATGAGAGATACTCGTCTGCAGGAACTAGTGTGACGTTGCCGGAGTTTACGACATCTATGAGTGCACCTGGCGCCCATGAGCCAATGTTTCTGCTCTCAATGAATAGGTTGATGAACTCGCTTCCGTTCGGAACATCGCCCTCTCCGATGTCGTAGTCCTTGCTTTGCATCTCTTCAAGGAGCAGCGTGAAACTGGGTGAGATGTCAAGGTAGCTTGCGCCGATGTTGTTCTTGCCGCCCTCGTGGTTGTAGTAGAGGATTACAATCTTCTTGTCCTCGTTCCTGGTTCTGCCGAGATTCGCCCATCCGATCGCCCGGTCGCAGAGCCACTCGACCTGCGGCATTATTGGCACGTAGTACTTCAATGTGGGGTCATCCGGATCGGTGACTCTTCCCGCTATCAAGATGTACTCGATGCATCCGTCGATCTCGGGCTGGGTCACCTGAAAGGCGATGGACATCGGATCAAGTCCACGAATGCTGTCGTTAAACATATC
>JAYEGG010000071.1:0-4780 GCA_034658995.1 Methanobacteriota archaeon
TGGTAGTATCGAAGATGTTTCCGGAAGCAGGTGCAGGATTATCAGAATCAAGACACGGGAACGCGGATTTCGGAAATATGCCGGCAATGTTGTCAGTGCAAAGGATATTAAGCGGATATTTGCAGAGCGGGTCTAAAACGATTTTTTCACAAAAAATCGAGTAAAAACTGCCCTTCGGGTGGGGTTGGTGATATACTTTTTCGTAAACCGAGTAAGGAATACATTCCCGGGTCGGGAAGCCAGTTTTTGATCAAACTTTTGGAGACTTTTTAATTTCTTCCGGATAAGTGGATCATGGCAAAAAGAGATGTATGTGTTTAGCCAAGGCGAAAAACCACGAGATTACACAAGATTTCACGAGATTAACACAGAAATCTTGTGGAAATCAGTGTAATCTTGTGGTTCCGTATGTATTTAGCTGCAATCTTATAGTTAGCTAAACACGTACAAAAAGATTAACCGCAGAGGACGCTGAGGATCGCAGAGGGGTGTTGTTTCTCTCTCCCGTCCCTCTGCGGTTTTCGAATCGTCCCAGAAAATAATAAAAAGTGTCAACTTTTGTGAAAAGTTTGGTGAAAAGTTTGGTGAAAAGTTTGGTGAAAAGTTTGGTGAAAAGTTTGCGAGTAAGGAATGTCCTCTCCAGTAGGGCTGACAATATACTTTTTCGTGAATGAAAATGGTGCGAAGAGTGACCTGACGTTATACTGTATATGCCACAAAAAATCGAAAAGCCAAAAGCTTTAAAGGGTTTCCTTGCGCATTATCAATATGGGGATCGGGTTTTGGTGCCTTTGTGGGCAGCGAACCAGGGAGTGAACCATGATGAGGCAAAACATCAATCAGTATATACCACGCTTGCGATCGGTAGCGTCGAGCTTCCGAACAGGATCGCGTTTTCTGCGTGGGCAGGTGAACTATGCGAATACGGATGGAATGATCTCAGATAAACCCATGGATTTCTACGCGGCAATCGCAGATTGTGGCTGTGGTACGGACTGCAGAAGACTGGATACAATATCGGGATACGCGATAAAACATGAAAAGAGGAACGGACAATGCAAGGTGCTTATGAGAAGATACCCGTGCTCAAGATCGGTGATTTCCTGATCACATCGATTCAGGTCGCGCTTCACGACAAACTTGCGCTCGGGTTACAGGACGACATCCTGGCTAAGATCTCGGAAACGAATGCGAAAGGGCTGATCATCGATGTGACGGCGATCGATGTCCTTGACAGCTTCATAACAAGGATACTTGTGGAGATCGCAAAGATGGCTAACATCATGGGAGTCCAGACCGTTCTCGTGGGAATGCAGCCAGCAATCGCCATAACGCTCGTCGAATTTGGGATGGAGCTGACCGGGATACAGACCGCACTCAACCTTGAAAAGGGACTGGAACTTCTTGAGAAGATTTCTCAGGAAGAATAAGGGGATATGTAGTGATAATATGCCTGATACCGAAGAGACCATACCGATTAAGGATGAGTATGACATAGTGACTGCCAGATCTGCTGGAAAGACGATCGCTTCATCAACCGGGTTTGGGCTTGTGGACCAGACACGAATCTCAACAGCCATATCCGAACTGGCACGAAACATCCTGCGATATGCCGAGACCGGGACTGTGTATGTCAGACTGGTGGCAGCAGACGGGAGGAACGGCATCGAGATCGTGGCAGAGGATCAGGGTCCGGGAATTGCGAATCTCGATCTTGCGATGACCGATGGCCATACCACGGGCGGAGGGCTTGGGGCAGGGCTTCCTGGAACAAAGCGGTTGATGGACGAGTTTGAGATCGATACCGCGGTCGGGCGCGGTACAACCGTCACGACGCGAAAATGGGTGTAGTGATATGGTCGATGATGGTGGACTGCGCGAGAAATATTCCAAACTTCTGAAAAAGTTTCTGGAGTCTGGCGACGATCGATACCTGTTAGATATTGAGATCATGTCCAAGGAGTGTGTCAGAGCTAATATCGGACCTGATTATATGCTTGAGGCTCACCTGAACACACTCAACGATCTTGTCTCCAAGTTTCCGATCACAAAGACCGTTCGCATGTTTAACAGCGCATCCGAACCGTTGATCCAGTTAATGATGGGTTATGCAACCGCATACCATGAATACATCGATATGCATGAACAGCGATACCAGCGCGAAAAGGAACTCGCAGACAAACTGAATGATGCAAACCGGCTTCAGGAGATGTTCATCAGTATCATGAGCCATGACCTGCGGAGTCCGCTTTCCACAATTGTTGGTTATAGTGGGTTAATCGAGATGCGGTCGAAGGACGACGGGAAGATCTATGGTTTTGCAAACAAGATAGAGGATGCCGCACTGGATGCTGATCGCATGATTGAGAGCATGAGAACTTATTCCAAACTAAAAAGAGGACTTTCTGAGGAAGATTTTAATGATATAGATCTTTGCGAGATGTTAACTGAAATATTAAGTTTCCTGGATGAAAAAATAAAAGAACATGGCACAATAGTCGATATAAAATATCAGACGGACGGAAAATATCCTGTGCGTGGAACCGGGTTCTTGCAGAACGCATTCATTAATATTATCGATAATTCGATCAAATATAGTCCAAAAAATTCGACGATCACCCTGACAATCGATGAAGACGATTCTAACTGGATATTTGGGGTTGCTGATCATGGAGATGGCGTACCTGATGAGATGAAAGAATCGGTATTCGAGCGTTTCGTGCGGAATGATAAGTGCGGGATCAAAGGGAGCGGAATCGGGCTTGCGATCACGAAATATGCGGTAGAACTTCATAAGGGGAATGTCTGGATCGAGGATAATCCGGGCGGAGGCTGCATATTCAACATAACAGTGCCAAAAACATGAAAATTGAAGTAATCACGATACCAAAGGAAGGCGAAATAAAGAACGGCGACGCCTACTTTGTGCGGGAAACGAACGGATGCACCGTACTTGCGGTGATCGACGGAATCGGGCACGGGGATCTTGCGCACGCTGCCTCGCAGAAAGTGGTTGAGTGCCTTGAGGCATGCTGCAACCCGGACACGGATCAGGATCTGGATTTTACGATCCGGAGCTGCCACGAAGCGCTGCAGTCGACAAGGGGCGCAGTACTTGCCATTGCACACATTGTGGATGACTGTATCCGGTTTGTTGGCATTGGGAACATAACCGCTCTGAAGGTTCGGGACAGGGAGTCCCATTTCACATCAATGAACGGGATTGTTGGACGTAATCTTAAGAATGTGAAGGTTTTTTCATACCCGTACAATGAAGGTGACACCATCCTGATGTATAGCGACGGAATACGCGGGCTTGATACTGTAAGATATGACCTGTCGCGTGATCTCCACGAACTCGGAGAGGTAATCCTCCGGGATCATCGCGTCGACGACGATTCCACGATCCTGCTTGCAAGGTGACATATCTATCGCACGATCTTGGATATATCAAGTTCAAGAATGTCTTCGGCACCAAAGTGCTTCAGTTCGGGAATCAAGGTGTTCACGGTCCCCTTTTCAACCACTGTCTCGATTGCATAATACTCCGAATCATATAGTTTGGACACGGTCGGCATCTTCAACGCGGGCAGCGCGCTGATCACATCATCGAGCCGGTCAGCCGGCACATTCATGTTCAGCAGCACCTTGCCACGAGCTTCGATGACAGAAAGAAGCAGCATCCTGATCTCCTCAATCTCTTTTCGCTTTGCGGGATCGTTCCAGCTATCTTTGTTCACGACCAGTTTCGTAACCGATTCAAGCATCACATCGATGATCTTTAAGTTGTTTTTCCGGAGCGTGGACCCTGTTTCGGTCACATCGACCACGACATCCATCAGATCCGGAACCTTCGCCTCAGTTGCGCCGTAAGAGAAGTGGATATCCACGGGAATTCCGAGTTTTTCAAAATAGTCCCTGGTGATATTTGGATACTCGGTTGTGACCCTGCTGCGCGGCTTAACCTCCTGAGTGGACTCGATCCCCTGATCCTCGGGCACCGCAATCACGATCTTGACAATCCCTGCGCCCTGCTTGCTGTATGGCAGGTCCGCGATCTCGACAACGTCTGCGCCAGACTCAATCACCCAGTCGTGCCCGGATATGCCCACATCAAAGTATCCCTCTGCGACATAACCCGGAATCTCCTGCGGGCGCAGGATCTTCACTTTCTCGATCCGCGGGTCCACGATTTTCGGATTATACTCTCGATCCGTCCTCTTGATCTCGAGATCTGCCTGTTTGAACAGCAGGAGTGTCTGCTCCCCGAGGCTGCCTTTTGGTATTGCTATGTTTATCATCAAGTGTTCATCTGGTCTATCTCACTAATAGTTTTCTTCCGGGGAGCGGCGAAGGGGTTTTCAATTTCTTTGGAATAGTATAATCTTACGTAACTACTCAGATACCTAAAAACAGTGTCACGCGACCTCGCTATACCGGAACTGCTTGACCCGGAACACAAGCCTTGAGCCAAACGGGAATTTAACCGCAGAGTGCGCGGAGGATGATACAGCTCTCTTCGCGCCTCCGCGCCCATCAGCGGTTATTTTTCTTACCAGAACGCATAGAATCGCGATCGGGAGACCAATCAACACCCCTGAGTAGTTACAATCTTACTTTGAAAGTTGCGCAAAAATAAAAGCTTCGCCACCTGTTTTTTGGCTCTTTGGTAATTCCCGTGAAATTGATCTCCACGATAAATCAAGTAAATAAGGAATATCCCCCGTTGTTAGTTATTTTATTACTTTCTGGTTACTATGGCTTATCTCAATTCTATTAA
>JAYEGG010000072.1:0-4758 GCA_034658995.1 Methanobacteriota archaeon
CGCCGCGGGACCTGCCATTGGCGGGGTCCGGATGGCTCCGGATATCACCACAACAGAGATAAGGCGACTTGCAAGGGCGATGACGCTTAAGAATGCTGCGGCAGGGCTCCCGCATGGTGGCGGCAAAGCCGGAATCCTCGCGGACCCGAAGACCGGGGATAAAGAGTGCCTTATACGAACGTTCGCAAGAACGATCGAATCTCTTCATGATTACACGCCCGGTCCTGATATGGGCACTGACGAATCCTGCATGGCGTATATATTCGATGAAATAAAGCGGGCTGTCGGTCTTCCGAGAGTGCTTGGCGGAATCCCTCTCGATGAGATTGGGGCAACCGGCTTCGGGGTCGCAGAATGTGCAGAAGTTGCGAAGGAGTACATAGATCTGGATCTGAATGGCGCAAGACTCGTTGTTGAGGGTTTCGGGAACGTGGGCAAGAATGCGGCGCGATTTCTCGAAGAGAAGGGAGTATGCCTCATTGCTGCGAGCGATACGAGCGGAACTGTGTATAATAAGGATGGGATCAATGTTTCGAGGTTGATACGGGTGAAAGAAGAGAAAGGGTCGGTCATCTATTACGAGGACGCGGAAAAGCTGAAGACAGAGGATCTCCTGAAGATACCGGGCGACATATTCGTTCCTGCTGCAAGACCCGACGTCATCGATGAGAGCAACGTCAGCACACTTGACACAAAGCTCATCATCCAGGGTGCGAATATTGCGATAACACCTGGCGCCGAGAAGGCGCTTCATAAGAGGGGGGTTCTATCAGTACCCGACTTCATAGCAAATGCGGGTGGCGTCATCGCGGCTGCGGTTGAGTACAGGCACGGGAGCGAGAAAGAGGCTTTTTCCGAAATCAAGAGTAAAATAAGAGCGAACACAAAGACAATCCTCGATAAAACGTACAGCGAGGGCTTGTATCCGCGGGATTCTGCTGAAACAATCGCAAAGGAACGGGTACTCTCTGCGATGAGTTACCGTAAATGCATATAACCTCCCCCCATGCTCTCAAAGGTCCTTGAACCGGATTCGATTGCGGTGATCGGCGCATCCTCGAATCGTGAAAAATGGGGATACCGGATATTAAGTAACATCATCTCGGGAGGGTATGCAGGATCGGTTTATCCGGTGAACCCAAACGAAGACGAGATTCTGGGGGTGAGATGCTATCCTTCAGTTCTCGATCTCCCCTGCAGAGTTGATCTCGGCATAATCGCAGTTCCTGCAGGAAGTGTCCCCGCGGTTCTGGAGGAATGCGGAAGAATTGGCGCCCGGGGCGTCGTGATCGTATCAGCAGGCTTCAGCGAGGTCGGAAACAGTGAACTTGAGGACCGGGTCCGCGGTATTGCGGGGGACTACGAGATGCGGATGATCGGTCCGAACACGTTTGGCTTCATCAACACGCATCTTTACCTGAATGCGAGCATCATCCCAGAGATGCCCGAGATTGGTGGGATCTCGTTTGTGACCCAGAGCGGAACATTCGGGCTCGCGCTTGTGGACTGGGCGGCAAGCCAGCAGATGGGGCTTCACCTTGTCGTCGGGGTAGGGAACAAGGCAGACGTCGATGATTCCGACATTCTTGAGCATCTGAGTGCTGATCGGCACACAAAAACGATCATGATGTATATCGAGGGGATAAAGCGGGGGAGGCGATTCATCGATGTCGCAAGCAGGATCAGAAAGCCGGTGATCGCGCTCAAGACCGGGAGATCGCGGGCAGGAAGTAAGGCGGCACTGTCGCACACAGGCTCTCTTGCCGGAACCGACCGGATCTATGACGGGGCATTCAAGCAGGCAGGGGTCATCCGTGCGAGGGTCATCGAGGAGCTCTTTGATTCTGCGCTTGCGCTCTCGATCTCTCCGCCCGCAGGTGATGGCATCGGGATCATCTCAAACGGCGGAGGTGCTTCGATTCTCGCAGCAGATCTCTCTGAAGACCTCGGGCTTCATCTTCCTGATCTGTCGGATGATACGGTTCGGATGCTGAAAGGCACGCTTCCGGCGATTGCAACGCCTGCGAATCCTCTGGATACGGCAGGGGACAGCAGCTACGAGATGTTTAAGGATGTTACGGATATCATGCTCGCTGATCCGGGAATAAACGCTCTTTTAGTGATCTATGTCCATGCGGAGATGGTGGACCCGTGCCTGCCGGCAGAGGCAGTGATCGATGCGAAAAGGGGCTGCGATAAACCGGTGATAACATCATGGATCGGCGGAAAAAGTATTGAGACAGCGGTGAAACTCTTAGAAGAGAACAGAATACCAAACTATCCGCTGCCAGAGCGTGCGGTAGTCGCACTCAACAATCTGGTGCGTTACAAAAGGATTTTGCAGAAGCGATGAAGCTATTAACCGAACACGAATCGAAAAAACTACTGGCAGAGTACGGGATACCAGTAACAAGGGAAGCCGTGGCAAGGAGCGGGGGGGACGCGCTCTTGCTTGCATGCGAGATCGGGTTTCCTGTTGCGATGAAGATCTCATCCCCGGATATTGCGCATAAGCACGCTGCCGGGTGCGTTCTTCTCGATGTTGGGAAGCCTGATGTGGGGGCAGCATTCGAGACGATCATGAAGGGTGCGAAGAAACATGCTCCGGACGCAAGAATCGATGGAGTCCTCATTCAGGAGATGGTGCCGCGTGGAACCGAGATCGTGATCGGGGTAAAATGCGACCCGCAGTTTGGTCATGCCGTGATGTTCGGGCTTGGCGGGGTCTTTGTCGAGGTGCTCGACGACGTCTCGTTTCGGATAGTTCCGCTTAAGGAGCAGGACGCGATCGAGATGACCGAGGAGATCATGGGACGCGCTATTTTGGCTGGATGCGATCTGGGAGCGATAGTCAGCACGATCTTGAAGGTGTCTGAGATGGCTGCGAAAGAGAACATCCTCGAACTTGACATAAACCCGCTCGTGGCGTGTGAAACGAGTGTGGTGGCTGTGGACGCCCGCGTGGTGATCGGGAATCCCCCTTTCCAATCACCTCGCGCCCCCGCATAACCCGCGGCGGTTGCGAGCTTCGGTCCCGGAACCGTGAATCGTCCGGTCATTTCCTGAACCGTGATATTCCCTTGATCATCGGGTTTGTGTTTCAGCCTCAAGCATCCGGATGGATAAAGATACTCAAAGAGCGGGGTGCAAGCGATTCGTGGATCACACATATCACGGCACTCATCGAACTCATCAGGTGGTGCCCAATCAGCGAATCAGATCGCTCAGACTGAGACCAACAACACCAATCGCAATCAGGAGTATTGAACCGATCTTCATAGCATTTGCGGGTTCTTTGAAGTACAGGATACCTATGATGCTCACGATCACAATTCCTGATCCAACCCATACAGCGTAGGCGAAACTGAGGTCAAAAGTCTTTAAGGCAAAGATAAAGATGGTGAATGCGGTTCCCCAGAAGACGAAGGTTAAGACCGAGGGAACAATGTTCGAGAAGCCATCAGACAGCTTCATGCAGGTGGTGCCGCAGACTTCCAGAATAATTCCTAATGCGAGAAGTAACCATTGCATCATCGATTACAGCCTCCAATTCGTTGTTTTCAGCAGAGCCCCGCCCATGCCACACCATCTAAAGTCAGGGTAAATGGTGGCAGGATTGGAGTTCTGACCTACCTTTGGACAAAACAGTGCTTTACTCTTCCCCCGGCAAATCCCGCGTCTGCCGGAAATACTGATCGACACAGGTATCCGGAAGAGGAACAAAAACACAATCGTTTGCTACATTGGTATCCTGGTGCATCGATTATTGATCGCACCATTATCTCCACGTCACATCAACCTGATCCGCTCGAAAGTCCGGTATCACCATCGATTCCTCGATCGGGAGCGACTCACCACTTGCGAGCATCAGAAGCCCGGTGTATGCAATCATCGTGCCGTTATCCCCCATAAACTTCGTCTCAGGAACGTGAAACGCCGCACCCCGATCAGCGCACATAATCCCAAGCATCTCGCGAAGACGCGTGTTTGCACCAACGCCGCCAGCAAGCAGCACATCATCCTTCTCGGTGTGCGCAACCGCCCGCTCGGTGACCTCGACAAGCATGGCAAACGCAGTCTCCTGGAGCGAAAAACAGACGTCAGCAAGCGAATGCCTCTTCAGTGCCTCTTTTGCCGCGGTCATGAGACCTGAAAACGAAAAATCCATCCCCTTCACACTGTACGGAAGCGGGATATACTCCGTTGCAGCCAGCGCCTCCCTCTCGATCCTGGGTCCGCCCGGATGCGAGAACCCCGCGTGTCTTGCGAACTTGTCAAGCGCATTTCCGATGCCGATATCAAGCGTCTCCCCAAATATCCGGTATCTCCCACCCCGGTACGCGAGCACCTGCGAGTTTGCGCCGCTCACATAAAGCATCACCGGATCATCGATTCCGCACTGCCACCTGCCGATCTCAAGATGTGCAACGCAATGGTTGACACCGATCAAGGGCACATCGAGCGAGAGTGCAAGCGCACGAGCTGCTGTTGCAACCGTCCTGAGGCACGGCCCCATGCCAGGTCCCTGCGAGAATGCGATACCATCGATCGGCGCGTCCCCTGCCGACTCGATCGCTTTTCTGATGACTGACGCGATGTGGGTGGCGTGGTGCTGCGCTGCTTCCCGCGGGTGGATGCCGCCTGTCGCCGGATGATATGTTGCGGTCGCCTCTGCGATGACGTCTGATTCGGTCACGACTCCCGCGGAGAGATTCCACGCGGTGCCCTCGATTCCGAGGATGGTTCGGTGCATTGTTC
>JAYEGG010000073.1:0-4739 GCA_034658995.1 Methanobacteriota archaeon
TTATCCGCGGTTCATTATATTTTCAACTGACAGGAAACTCTGCAAAACCGATATCGAGTGGCTGAATAGATGATCAATCTGATAGAGCTCCTGGGTTCGCTATCACGGAAGATACCAGAGAGCCAATTTTTTGTCTCATAAAACCATACCGTTTTTGTTCCTCCTTCGCCCACCCCGTTTAAAAATGTCTGATTCTAATGGATTCTGTGGTTTTTTTAATTTTTGCGCCCTTGGCGTCACCCTCGTCTTTCTCGTTCATCTGATCGTATGTGTTTAGCCAAGGCGAAAAATCCGCATGTATTTAGCTAGTTAGCTAAACACGCACATCTGATCTAACGTGAAGGTCGCAAAGGTGAGAGGGACGAGAAAGTTTAGATGGGTGCACCGCGTTTTTCCACGTACGCGAGAGGACTGCCGTTAGCGACCACAGAAAAACGTCAGAACCAGGAGAAAAACGGTTCCGACGAAAAAAGTTCTTGGTTGGTGCAAGAGAAATCTTGAGACTTTTTAATTTCTTCCGGATAAGTGGATCATGGCAAAAAAAGATTAACCGCAGAGGACGCTGAGGATTGCAGATGGGTTGTTGTTTCTCTCTCCCGTCCCTCTCGTCTCTCTGCGGTTTTTCGAATCGTCCCAGAAAATAATAAAAAGTGTCGAAATCTTGGGCGGGCGGTTCAAGATAGGCGAAGAAATGCCTTTGAATATAGTGATAAAACGGAACATAAATGGGATCAATTTAGTGGGGGCAGGTGAACGTCTTTTCATCAGCCCCCGGTTACCGCTGCCATTTTGCAGTTATACTTCACACCGCCACAAACCCGAGCTTTTTTTTGATGGTCAGTTGGATGACAACAACATGAAGGACGTGATGGCTGAGATGATCTCGTTCGCGTCTCTGCGCCCCTTGCGTTAAATTAAGAACGCGAGAGACGAGAAAGAACTGAAAATCGCAGTTTGTGCTGTGTGCCCGAGTATAAACGCATACGGCTAAACTTTTCTTACGACGATTGCCTCTGCGATCTGGAGATTCTTGTACACGAGCACATCCGCATTATGCTGTTTTACATGTGAAAACAGATCCACACCCTCTGCACGCCATATCCATGTATAAAATCGACTCAGAAAGTTGAAAACGTCAAGTGGACCTTTGTCATTCTTCAAATGAAGCAGACTAACCGTGCCGCCGGTTTTAACGACGCGGACTGCCTCGGTAAACGCAATCTCGGGTCCGTCGATGGTGTCCATGCCACAGGTGCAGAATACCGCATCGAAGGTCTCATCACCAAAAGGCAACACTTGAACAGTTCCCTGAACCCGGTGAAGATTCTTATGTTTTTTATTTCTGAAACTGTTGATATTCAACACGTTTCTGGAGATGTCAATTCCCACAACCGTCCCGTTTTTCACCCATTTCGCAAGCAGCCCGGCATTTCTGCCAGTACCGGTTGTTAGGTCGAGCACCAAGCCGGAATCGCTGAGATCTGTCAGTTTTATCAGTTTCTTGCGAGAAAACTGTTTCGAACCAAGCCACAGCACATCATCGAGATCGTACAACAAAGCAAGACGGTTGTATCGGTCCCGTGTCTTTTTAGTCTCGTTGCTATAATCAGGCATTACTAAAAAAATCACATCCTTAACTTCTTAAAATAGAATCCATCTCAGAGATCCTCTCGATCAACCCGTGCACCAGTTTTTCATTATCCTGATGGAATAGCTCCTCTCCACAGACCGGACAGATAAAATCAGTCTCGCTTGCAGTCTCAAAAATAAATCTCGCACAGTTGTTGTTACATATATAAAATGTATTGTCTAACTCAAATGCGAGGCGTTCTTTTATATTGTCGAGCAGTTTCTCAAATTCGATGTCCAGACGGTTCTCGACATTGTCCGGATGGAGCGTCCAGTGGTATGTGAGCCAGCCGGTCTCCGGATTGCGCTCTCGCCGGTAGCTTGCCAGCCGATTCTCATACAACTTAAACAACGTCCTTCGGATGCCGTTTATATCTATATCGACATCTGCTGCAACCACCTCGTCAACAATCTCCCCCGGAGGCATTTTTTTGATGATATCTACACCATCTGCTCCGATCAGTCGTACCAGGTACTGGTCTACAATAGGATCGTTTGCATCGATCAATCGACCACCCCTCGTTGTTTATCCATCATTGTCAGTCTCCTGTTACTATATTAAGGGTCTATCGCATCAAACACCGCAAGTCAGACAAACATTCCTTCGGAGTACATTTTTGGTTTGCTTACTGGAATTAGCGTGTCTTTGATCGCAGCTTCAAAATCCGTGCGATGCACAGCATCTTTCTCGCCGCGTACCGCACGCATCCCGGCTTCCATTACAATCGCCTTCAGATCGGCGCCGTTTGCATCATTGGTGTGCGATGCAAGCTGATCCAGGTCGACATCGTCGGCAAGGTTCATATCTGCAGTGTGAATGCGTAGAATCTGTGCACGTGCTTCAAGGTTTGGCATCGAGACATGAATCAATCGATCGAAACGTCCTGGGCGGAGAAGTGCCGGATCAAGGATGTCGGGTCGGTTGGTCGCTGCAAGAAGCCGCACACCGCCTCTTGGATCGAAGCCGTCCATTTCTGCGAGTAATTGCATAAGCGTGCGCTGAACCTCTCTGTCGCCTGAACCGGCATCTGTGAACCGTTTTGCTCCGATTGCGTCCAGTTCATCGATGAATATGATCGAAGGCGACTTCTTTCGTGCCATCTCAAAAACATCCCGCACTATACGGGCACCCTCCCCAATATATTTCTGCACAAATTCAGACCCCACCACGCGGATGAATGTAGCATCAGTCTGTGTGGCAACTGCTTTTGCAAGAAGAGTCTTTCCAGTCCCTGGAGGTCCGAATAGCAGCACGCCTTTCGGCGGTTCGATGCCGATACGCTCGAATATTTCCGGTTTGGTGAGCGGAAGTTCCACAGCTTCTTTCAGTGACTCTATCTGCGCATGCAGCCCGCCAACACAGTTATAACCAAGGTCTGGCGATTCGATGACCTCCATGCCGCGCACTGCCGGATCGCGAACCATTGGGATCACAGAAACGATAGAGAGGTGCTCCTTGTTGAGTGCTACCTGCACGCCGGGTTTGAGTTCACCCTCGTTGATGAAATGTGAGATACCAACAATAAATTCAGGACCGGTACTTGACCGTACAATCGATCTGCCATCCTCAAGAATTTCTACGAGTGTGCCGACCAACTGCGGCGTGGTTTTCAGCGTAGCCACCTCGCTTTCCAGTTTTCTGACCTCACGCTCGTATTTGATCCGCTGATCGTCAGCTTGCTGCTTTTCGCCCTCGATTCTCTGGTACTGGGTTCTGAGCAGATCGTTCTTCACTTCAAGCTGTTGCATACGGTCCACCACGTATTTTGAGAACTCTGTTGAATCCCGGTCCGCGTCGATATCAATTTCCGTATCTGGCATGGTTAAGTCATTAAACATTCTGATAGCACATAAATCTTTATGGGGCTTCATGTTATAACTTGATTTACGAGAGCAAAACAACAGACTATATGGAGGCTAATTGCGTATGCAATGTGAACTATGCGGCACTGATATTCGTGGAGAACCGCGCAAGGTAATCATCGAGGGCACTGAACTGAGTGTCTGCAATGGTTGTGCACAGTACGGGCACGAGGTTAAGCAGATACCTCGCACCACCCCTACCCCCATCCCTCGCATGCAGAGTGCCGGTATGAAGGGTCCTGCGCCCGGCATCACGTTTCGCGCGCCATCGCGGAAGCGCCGGGATATGTTTGACCAGATGACCGATGAACTGGTTGATGGTTATGGCATGGCGATCCGGCGCGCACGTGAGGCGAGCGGCATGACCCACGAAGATCTGGCGCTGGAAATAAAAGAGAAATCATCGCTGCTTAAAAAAATAGAACGGGAAGCAATCGTGCCTGAAGATAAGGTTCGCGGGAAACTTGAGCGCGCCCTTAAGATCACGCTCACCGAGGCGCCTGAGTAGCATCGTTTTCAAACGTCATGCAGACATCAGGTCAGATACCGCAGGAAGCATATCTCGCGGGTGCCTGAGCACCGTGATCCCATCCATCTCACCAAGTTGTATGGTATTTCGCATATCCACCGCTCGCACCTTGATTTCGGCATAACCGCCCCTGATTGCGCCGTGCGGACATGCTGCGACACATTCGCCACAGCCGATGCATCGTAGCAGGTCGATCTGGGTCTCGATTGCGTGCTCCGGGCACTGGTTTGCCGGCATACAGATGTGGCAGTTGTGCTGGGCACATATCTCGCGGTCTATGGTATAGGGCATCCTTGATAGGATCGTGCCATCGATGTCCACCGGGACTATGTACACCGGGGTGTCGCCTTTGACTGCCTGTGCGACCGCGTTTGTCGGCAGAGAGTCTGCTATGCCATGCACGATCTTTGCAACGGTGTTTGAGGTTGCCGGCATCACAAAGAGGGCGTCATACTTATTCAGAAGAAACCTGCCGACCTTGGGGGAACTCCTGCCCTGCTCGCTTTCCCGAAATATCTCTTCGAGGTATTCCCCACTTGCAACAGCTTTTAGCTCATCGAAGAGCCCATACATCCGTAAAACCTCTTCTGCGGACTGTGATGCGAAGATGGTGATCCTGATCTGCGGATTGTCTTTCTTCAATTTCTTAAACGCATCATAACTCTCTGATAGGTGGTGACCCGCGCCCGTGATCGCCCATGCAAGGTTCAGGTGCATG
>JAYEGG010000074.1:0-7303 GCA_034658995.1 Methanobacteriota archaeon
CTGGTTTGCATCTGCCATCTCTGTTGTTTCGTCGAGTTCCAGAATCATCCGCTCGATCTTGGTCACATCCTGCATGTTGATCTTGCCGTTCTCGTTTGCATCCCCATACCGTGCAAGGAATATGAGTTTGTTAAGCTCAATCGGAATTCCTATGCAGATCCCGTCTCTTGTGTAGAACCACGTGTCAAGGACATCCGGGTTGTAGACGCACCAGATATACGGGTGGTAGAGCGTGTATACCGGAAGATCTTCAGCAACCAGCTCCTGAAGCTGGTTCACAAGTTCTTTCCGGCTATCAATATCGAGTGTTACCTCCTGTTCTTTAAAGAGGGATGTGTACTCATCGCTATCATACGTGCTCGCGGGCCAATCAGGGAGGTTCAGGATCTGGGGGTTTGCAATCCCTCCGTGACCGCTGATCACCATGTCAAATTCAGCAGCCCTGAGGTACGTGTCAATCGTTGTCCAGTCGCTCGACGTAAGCACTATCGTAATCCCGATCTCCTCAAGCTGAGCCTGGATGAGTTGTCCTTCCCTTAAGTACTTGCCTGTCGTGTAGAGGATGAACTTAAGGTCTCCACTCTCATCAGCGTCTGCCGGATACTCCCGTACCCCATCGCTGTTCGTATCAGTGAAGCCCAGTGAATCAAGTATCTCTGCAGCCTTGGTCGCATTATACCCATAGTCCTCGCAGTCAGGGTTGTACCAGATCGCATCCGGGTGGAGGATTCCGGTATTCGCAACCATCCCGCCGCCACCCAGTTTCTGCTCCACAATCTCCTCCCTGTCGATTCCATAGGCAATCGCACGCCTGAATGTTACGTTGTTCGTCGGATACCCTTTATCCGCATCACAGTTGAAGATCATCTGGAGCACCCAGAAGCTTGGTCCGGTTATGATCTCGAAGTCGTCGTCCCCAACGAATTCGTCGACCGCGTCCACAGCAGAGCCCCAGAAGGTTGCTTCATCCACATCACCATTCTTAAGTGAAGCTGCGGCATTGCTGACACCCATCGTGATGAACTCGTCAACAATTAGCTTTCCGTTGTAGTAGTCGCGATTTGCCTCATAATGGTAGAAGCCCTCGGCAGAGTTGTACTCAACGAGTTTCAGTGGACCTGTTCCCATGACCGCATCGTCGCCTGTGAATTCGGATGGGTCCGATACGCTGCTCCAGATATGCTCTGGCAGAATCGGCATGTTTCCTGCGATATCCACAAGGAATGACGCCATCGGCTCGTTGAGAGATATGATGACCGTGTAATCATCCACAATCTCCACGCTGTCGACGTAATCGATCGCATCGAACCACGTGAAATCACCTTCGTAGTCCATCATGTAGTCAAAGGTGAACTTCACATCATCCGCTGTGAACTGCTCTCCATCGTGCCATCTCGCACCCCTGTTGAGGTAGAACGTCCACGTCCTCCCGTCATCGGAGACCTTCCAGCCATTGGCGAGAGCGGGTATCACACCGTTTGCGTCCTTCCATGTGAGGGTGTCAAAGAGCATGCTCATCCTGACGTAGCCCGGACCTCTTGGATAGAATGTGAACGGGGCGGGATAGCGCCAGTCGCTAGTACCAACCTCGCCTCCAACCGACCTTACGATCTTCTTGTCGCCCATTATGGCGACTCCGTCTTCCTCTGCAAGCGCGGTTGCAGAGAATGCCATGCATGCCACGCTGCAGATGAGCGCGGCAAACACCAGTGTTAGTACAGTTTTTTGTTTCTTCATTTCAGTTATCTCCTTTTCTCCTTTTGTACGTGTTTAGCTAACCACGAGATCACACAGATTTCCACAAGATTTCTGTGTTAATCTCGTGAAATCTCGTGGTTTTTTCGCCTCAGCTAACCACATATCCTTTCTTAGAGAGTTATCTTCCCGGCTGCTACCTGTAACAAGATCAATGCGTCAGCGGATGTTACCTTCCCGTCGCCATTAAAGTCTCCACGCACATTGGTTGGCTCCGCGAGCCCGAGTTCGACGTACGGATCAATCCCAGCCATCTTCACCCGGTCGAGTTGGTCAGATGTGACATTGAACTCATCCTCTGTTGAGATCATGATCTCTGGCTGATCAAGGTACTGCAGCAGTCCGAAACCGTTCGTTAGCCGGGCAGTCCAGAAGAGCGGGTTGGACTTGCCACCAGGCGGCGCGAAATCATCAAAATTGACGCCGGTGAGGTTGCACGATTCGCCCTTGTCGTACCTGAAGGATACGCCTCTTCCTGATTTTGCTGTGCCGTTCCAGATTATGAGAATTCCTGCAAGCGGTTTCTCATCCACGAGAACCTCGCGCTGTTTCATAATCAGGCTCCTCTTTCCAGGGGTCAAATCCAGATGAATCTGGATAGCGTCTTCCTTGCACCAGTTCGGGCATCCGATCCATGTGTAGCTCTCGCCAGCCCCGAGCGGGTAATTCTCACGGATGTATTCCGCGATCATGTAGCCGGACGTGAGTCCGGGGCAGATGTGGTTGTGGAATTCCGCACACTTCAATAAGTCGTTGGGTGCGCCATAGCCCCACGTATTCGCAACGCCGGCGATCGTGAACGCGTCTGCTCCGAGCGCCTTCTTTGTCGCGTTCCAACCGTCATCGGTTGTTACGTTCTCTTCAGCGATGTTTACTTTCGTTGCAGTGAACGTTCCATCATTGTAAACCGCGTAAACGCAGTCCTTTGTCTCGTTATCAAAGATTGCGAACCAGAGCGGCTTATCCACCGATCTGTGTACCGGCAACAGGTTTCCATCACTGATGGAACATCCTGTGTCCCGTTCGATCGTTCCGATGCAGCACTCTGTCGTGTTACCATCTACCATCGCGTATCCGGCATCAGTCAACACGCAGAGACCGGGGCTCCCGCTCGTTACTCCAAGTGTAGCCATTGCATCCTGCAGCGCACCCGAGATATCGATTGCGCAAGGGTTAGGTGCATCTTCAAGCCCGAGTTCGACGTACGGATCGACTCCTGCCGCCTTCACCCGGCCGAGTTGTTCGGATGTCACACTGAACTCATCGGTTGTCGTCGATACGAACATCTCTGGCTGATCAAGGTACGGCAGCAGTCCGAAACTGCTTTTTATCCGGGTCGTCCAGAATATAGGGTTTGTTGTCCCTCCTGGTGGCTTGAAATCACTGAGATTAACATCAGAAAGATTGCATGTTTCCCCCCAATCATACTGGAAAGCAACACCTCTTCCCGATTTTGCGGTACTGTTCCAGACTATGAGAATTCCTGCAAGAGGTTTCTCTTTTACGAAAAGCTCTCCGGAACGTTGT
This sequence comes from Methanobacteriota archaeon, assembly GCA_034658995.1. Taxonomy (GTDB): domain Archaea; phylum Halobacteriota; class Methanosarcinia; order Methanosarcinales; family Methanogasteraceae; genus Methanogaster_D. The sequence continues at coordinate 3,283 of JAYEGG010000074.1, forward strand.
TTGGCAATCAGGCTCTTCTTTCCGGGGGTTAAATCCAGAAGGACCTGGATAGCGTCTTCCTTGCACCAGTTCGGGCATCCGATCCATGTGTAGCTCTCGCCAGCCCCAAGCGGGTAATTCTCACGGATGTATCCAGCGATCAGGTAGCCGGACGACAGCCCAGGGCAGAGGTGGTTGTGGAATTCAGTGCACTTCAAGAAGTCATTGGGTGCACCGTAGCCCCATGCATTCGCAACGCCGGCGATCGTGAACGCGTCTGATCCAAGCGCCTTCTTTGTCGCGTTCCAACCGTCGCCAGTTGTTACGTTCTCTTCCGCGATGTTTACATTCGTTGCAGTGAATGCTCCATCCTTGTAAACCGCGTAAACGCAGTCTTTTGTCTCGTTATCAAAGATTGCGAACCAGAGCGGCTTATCCACAGATCTGTGTACCGGCAGCAGGTTTCCAGCTTCGATAGAACATCCGGTGTCCCGTTCGATCGTTCCGATGCAGCACTCTGTCGTGTTACCATCTACAATCGCATATCCGGCATCAGTCAACACGCAGAGACCGGGGGATCCTCTCGATACTCCGAGCGTAGCCATTGCATCCTGCAGTGCACCCGATATATCAATTGCACACGGATCGTCTGCAAGCCCGATCTCAACATAAGGATCAACTCCTGCCAGCTCAAGCCTCTTAAGCATATCAGAGGTCACATTAAACGTGTGCAGCGTCGATATGAACGTTTCCGGCTGATCCAGGTACGGCATCATGCCCCAGTCCATCTTGATCCTGCTCGCCATTGGGTATGTCTCAAAATCGCTTTCAGTCACATCCGAAACATTACGTGCATGATCAAAGTCAAACGAGAGAACATGACCGGTTCCGTTATTGAGCGCGCTATCCCAGACGATGTAGATCCCGGCAGCGTTCTCGATCTCGTCGTGTGCCGGCATGTTCTTTGCATACATACCCCGTTTTCCGACGGTCGTATCCAGCATAATCTGCAGCGCATCATCCTTGCACCAGATCGGGCACGAGATCACCACATACTTCTCGCCAGCCCCGAGCGGATACTCTTTCAACAGGTAATCTGCAAGCATGTAACCTGACGTCACCCCCGGGCAGAAGTGGTTGTGGAATTCCACGCACTTCAAGAAGTCGTACGGTGCGCCGTAACCCCACGCATTCGCAATCGTAACGATCGTGAACGCGTCTGATCCAAGCGCCCTCTTTGTAGCGTTCCAACCGTCGCCGGTTGTTGCGCTCTCTCCGTCGATATTGACCTGTGTTGCGTTGAACTCTCCGTTCTTGTAGACCGTGTAAACGCAGTCCTTCGTCGTATTATCGAAGATCACAAACCAGAGCGGCTTATTTACTGCCCTATGAATCGTCAGTAAGTTTCCATCTCCGATAGAACAACCTGTTTCCGTACGGAGTGTTGCGATACACCCCTGTGTCGTCTCTCCATTAACCTTCACATATCCGGCATCGGTCAACACGCACAGACCCGTGGTCTCGCTTGTGACTTCGAGCGCATTCATTGCGTCCCGCACCGCATCGGTTATGTTAATCGAATCATCCGCAGCCGCAACCCCGGTAAATCCGGAAAAGAGCAGCACAAACATCAAACCAAGTACAGATATCGTTTTCATTTCAGTTACCTTCTGTAAACATTTCAGAATATTCACGGTAGTCTCCAGTGCCCGCTGGCACTGTGTAGTACATTCCAGTCTCGCCAAGCATCACCGAGAGGGGGCGTGCCTTCTCAAAGTCCATATCCCCATTTTCTGCGAGATATTCATCGTCAACCTCGAGATGTACGACCTTTCCGATGATGATTGAGTACTTTCCATCCTCAGTCACCTCTCTATCAAGCGTGCATTCCATCCATGCAATGCATCCCTCAATGGAGGGTGCGGTCACCTTCCATGATGATTTCACCCTCAAGTTTGCCTCTGCAAATTCATCCGCGTCCGCCGGGTAATTTCTCGAGCAGACCATCACCTCATCCACAAGGTCTGCGGACGGGACATTGATCACAAACTCTTTTGTATACCGGATGTTGTCGAGCGTGTCCCGCCTGAGCCATGATGCGATAGCTATCAGGTCAAGCGGTCTTAATATTGGCATCACATTTGCATAAGGCGCTATATTCCTATTTCCTTCCTTATCTGCTGTGGAAATCAATACCACTGGCATCGGAAGGAAGTGTTCTCTTTTATTCGGACTCAATATTATATCTATCACCTCTCGATGTATATCCCGTCGCCCTTCATCGCGTAGTGCTCATCACCAGAACACGGGATACATACAGGCTTACCATCCACAACCCTTGCACGGGGTTCCATCACGTTCTCGCCGCAACGAGAACACCTGACAGATGCGAATATCGGGGCGTATTTCGGAAGCGTTATCGTTTTGCGCTCGATTATGAAGAGTTCGGAGTCGTCAGCGTCGAGTAATTCAACCGCAATCCCCTCAGAAAGTTGCATCAGCCTTGCACTCTCCTCGGGTGTCGGTTCTTCGCGTCTCACAACAAGTTTTTCGAAGAGCGCGTTTGCTTCAGGATACCTCTCAACGCGGGATTCCTCAAAAGCGGGGTTAAGAGCGATCCTTATCGCTGTGCCATCTCTTTTTGCAACCGTTACCGCGGTTTTCCCATAATCCAGGTATATCAGGGAATTGTTCCCGAAACTACATCCGGTAACCATCTGGATGCCATCGCTGAAGCAATTGTTGGTCTCAACGATCGCTACAACCTCTTCCATGCCGGTGTTCACAATCCCGAACTCACGCATAGCGAGGTATGCCGCCTTGACCCCCAATGCTGAATAGCTGCAAAAATGCCCGTGTAATTCACCGGTCTTTTCGAGGAGCCCTCTCAGGTCTCCTTTTTTGATCAACCCTTCGATCTCCTTTCTATAACCATTTGTCCGGGTCTCGTTCGGAAACCATCCGATGCTTGCATCACCGATCGCATCGATTCCAGAGGAATATGGCTTTATATCAACGAGGGGCGTTCCATCAAATGCATCGATTCCCCTGACCCTCAGAACATTCCCGTTCCGCTCAATCAACTCGGTTACGTGAAATCCAATCGGATTAGGTCTGGCGGGAGATCGTGTTGCAAAGACCCCGTGAATATCGGCGTCATACGGGGTATGCGTCTGCAAAACACAATCATCCGCTCTATCAAGCCAATAAAGAAGTATAAGATGTGTACACCGGTCAACGTCCTTTAACCCGTCTTCATACTCCTTAAAGATCTCTATCTCGCAGGTTTCACTGGATGACCTACCCTGAAACGGAGCATCCCCCGTTGTTCTGTAGGGGGTGTGGATGATTCCAATTGGTTTTAATTCCATTATCCTCCAATTTTCACGTGGTTCCGGGTCATACAGTTACCTCACAGCCAGTCCATGTCGCCACCGTGTCTGCGCCAGAAAGGTCAAACAGCACCCGGACCGTATCCGCATCCATGAAACGCCAGTCAGATACCGATACCGTTGTGCCACCTGTATTCCCGTTATGGACATCAGTCACGTTCACAACGCTCGAACTAAACGATAGATCAAACCGCCCCGAATCGAGATCGGCGACATTGTAGATATCTATCATGACATCGAATGCACCAGACACAACTTCAGGCGCATTGACACGGACCTGAGTCTTCTGCGCCATCGTCAGTATCACGCGCGCAACGAGTGAGTTAACATCACCATCGTAATCCGCATCAGCGCGCTCGATATCAGGTGACATGCTTCCAACTGCCATTCGGAGCGCGAGCACTGAATCTGCTGTGGTGATCCTGCCATCACTGTTTGCATCGCCGACTATGGCTATGTTACAGTCTGCCGGTGCACCGAACACTGCAAGAGCTATCAACGCGCAGCAGATTATATCTCTTGCTTTCATTAGTATACTTCCATCATTGTTCCATTCTGTTTTCGCATCAGTGTTGTAATGCAGATCACAAGATGTGACATAGAAGGATACTACTTAAGGCTTTCGTAGCAGGAAGTTATCGCATTATGTG
>JAYEGG010000074.1:7403-17609 GCA_034658995.1 Methanobacteriota archaeon
GTGGATATCCACCATAAAACCACGAGATTAACACAGAAATCTTGTGGAAAACGGTTCTTCGCTGTTTTGTATGGGTAACACGAGCACCCATCCTGGCAAGCCCTACGATGAACCTGGGGGCTGTGTCTTTTGAGTTGTGGTGCTTGACGTGTGTGATGACACATTGTCCTTGACCAGAGCCCCATTTCCCAGAGCACACTTGCTAAAGATGTGAGGGTGATCCTTATCGTCGTCTGACCCGCGTAATTACAAATACCGCAGCAAAGAATCCAGCTAACACACATACTGATCCCAAACCGGCGGTTTCACCTGTTTTGGTGGTGGTGTTCGCAGTGGTCGTGTTGGTGGTCGTGTTGGCGACCGATTTATCAGGCGTGTCGATTGTTTGTGCCGGGCGCGGGGTTGCTGCCGGATTTACGGTGATCGACCCCGTCTCGGAGACGATGGTTCCCTCATAGTAATGGGTATCCACAAAATGCGCAACAGCGGGCGGCAGTTCAACAGAACCTGCTGTGGGCATGCGCATGTTATAACTGAATGATTGGCTCTCGCCTGCTGCAAGGATCATGTTAGCGCCGAGCATGCCATCGGTTAGCATGGCACCAGGAGGGAGGTGATCGGTCACATTGACGCTTGCCACTTCATTCCCGGTATTCACAACCTCGATGGTGACGGTCGCAACCCCTTCCATCTCGATGGTGTTTGGCTTTACTGTCTTTGATAGCTCTATCTTTGGACCGTATACCGCAATATGCGGGAGATCTGATTGTGCAGAATATGTTCTGCCATTCCCTTCCCATTGTGCTATCGCGGGAGGAAGGAAGTATCCCACGTCGCTTGGCTGGAGTGGCTTTAACGAGTATGTAAAACTCCTGTATTCGCCGGTTTTGAGATCCAGTTCCCATTCCAGTGACGAGTTTTCGTTCAACTCAAATTCGGGTGGCATGGTGTCACTCACTTTGATCGAGTTGATCGGGCGTGTACCCTCGTTCCTCAATGATATTGTGACTGTGGCAACCTCATCCATGTATACGTTATCATTTATTGATTTGGAGATCTTGAACATGCCAAATACCTTCAGCGGATATGATCCGCAGTAAAAATATTTAACACCTCTTATATCAACACACTCGATGTTTACCGTTATGTTAAATACCGTGTCCTCGATCACCGAAGGCACGCCAAATCGCAGTGTGATCGGATCAAACGCTGCAGTATCCGTGTTACTGTCAAAGAGATCCCCCCTTTCAATCTCAGAACAACGGTACCTGGCATTTCCCTGGACTATCTCAAACGTTTCAAGAGTCTCTGCATCAACATAGACGTTCACCTCATCTGCTTTTGCATCGCCGACGTTCTGAATAAGCAGATCCATCTCAATAGATGCGTACGGTTCACATTCCTCCTTGTCAGTCTCGAATTCCACCTCAAAACGCGGCAAGCCCCTTGGTTCTATCCTGATCTTCGCCCACAGATCGGTTGGCACATCTGTCCAGTCCTGATCAGTCATCCACAGCTCAAGAGCCGTTATCCGAACCTCATCATCATGGATATAATCCTCACCATCCTCCAGCGTTTGATCAGCAACCAAGATGCTATTTTCATACAGTTTTATCCCAACGAACTGTTTTTGGTCGGACCGGGGGAAATTATAAGTCACAACCGTGTAATTGCCGCACGTTAATCCTTCGCCAAGACGAAGTTCCTTTGAATTACCGCACGCCCACTCAAGATCATCCTCATCGTAAGCGCAGGCAGTGCCAGAGCACAGTATGCACAGCATGGTCAACAAAAAAGAAAGAAGTGTTCTCATCTTCATATATATCAACACATCAATCTCTTTTGATCTGCATTACAGCAGTGATTATGGCGATAACCCCCACAAGCGTATACAGGTGGTGGTACTGCGATTGCGATTGTCCTGCGCCGCTTTCATTGCCTCCGGCTGAGACCGGGTCTGTGTGCAGCACGGTAATCGGCGTGGTCGAGGTGGTTGTTGGTGATGATTCTACGCCCCCTGACCCGGCAGATGTAGCCGGTGCAGAGCTTGATGAGGATGAGGGGGCGGCAGAAGATTGGGGGGCGGAGGATGAGGTGAGAACAGATGCGGTGGTGACAAGATCATCTTCAGTGTGTGGATCCACATGCAGCGTTATCGACTCCTCGCTTTTTATATATTTTCTGATGAGCTTCTCATACTCCACATCTGTGTCCGGATCACGCCATCGTATCATGAAGGTGTGCGATTCCACCTCATCAAACTCGTATCCGGCATCCTCATAATCGCAGGTATCGTCAGCCTCGATAGTCTCGTACTCCTTGTACGTATCGTCGACGTATAGAAAGACATCCAGAGGGTCATCATCGTTGTTCTTCACGTAAACCCGGGCACTGATCCTAGTATCCTTGTCGGCATGCTCCACGGTGTAGAGCACAACAACATCGGTGTCACCTGATACACTGCGTTCTTCGACCTTTTCATGCTCTTTCTTGGTGTCATGGTCATACCATTTGATCTTGAAGGTGTGCGGTCCTTCCAGTAACTTGTAAGTGCTATATTCTTTATTAGATCCTGATGAAATGTCTTTATCATCGATATAGTTACCATCAATGTACAGGAATACCGTTAATTTATCGTCATCCAGATTCTTCACAAAGACTGTTGCGTCGGTTTCGTTCGGCGGCAGGGATGCTGTGCTATCGATGGTTACAGTGGCATCGATCCATTTGATGGGTAGCTTATCACTCTCGGTGTTGGTGAAACAGGCATCGGAATTTTCAACTATGTCCAGCACGCTGCTATCGCCATCCCTCCCGATCACATCAAAAGTTATTGTTGCCAGAGGTCCGGAGCCGCTTACTCCATTATCATCGAGGGGAAGCTTGACGATCGTCTTGATTGTGTTGTCCCCCTCGAATCCCCAGTACTCTATTGGTATCGTTTTTCCACTGATTGTTCCGGGCTCAACATCGGTCACATTAACCACGCTCGAATCGAACGATAGCACAAATCCGCCTGCATTGAGATCCTCGACATTGGTGATACGAATGTCAACGTCGAACGTGTCGGCAGAGACGTCTATGGGGGCATCAACGGAAACATCGAAACTTCCTATATTGATCGTGTCGCCAGTCCATTTCGCAGAGATTTCATCTCCGTCTCTGTGATAAATAGATCCGGATATACCCAGGTCGCAACTTTCGCCCTCATCTCCTACTATATCGAATTCTACTTCCACTAAAACTCTATTTGCGTTAGTCGTAGATACACTGAATTCCACACTGATCTCACCCTCATCTGAATTCTCTAAATCAGATTTTATTATCTCCACATTACTATTACAGGGACCGACCTCGGTCACTTTAATGACATCGGGATCAAAGGATATATCGAACTGTCCATGCATACCCTTTATGTCATCCGTTTCAATATTATTTATTTTTGTATTAACTGCAAACGAATCTATTACCCAGTCAGGTGCATCAAAACCGATTTCCGGTTCGTCATCTCCCGCCGATGCCTGCGCTGCAAACGCAATCGTGATGATCAAGACCGCATAGATCATCACTCCGAGTTGTTTTAAGTCTCTGTTTTTTGTGTACATGGTATCTTCACTCAGTAATCCACCAGGTGTAGGGGTGGGAAGAGCACCCGATCAGCGCATAGGTGGAAAGGAAGTTGTGTGCTGTTATTATATCCTGCGGTTCGTCTCTTTCGGATGATGCGTCCGAGACTGCCTTAGTCGGTGTTCCTCGCGCTTCTCCTTGCGCTCCTGCTGTTACTGCGGGTGGGCTTGATATCTCACATGATGATGTCTCTATCGATGTCGCTGTGCCGACGGTAACAGTAGCACCGGACCAGTTCGCATCGATCATCTCTCCATCCCTATCCACGAGTTTTCTCATAAACGCATCGGATTCACAAAAATCAATGGCACTGGTACCCCCGGCATCTCCAACAACATCAAACGTGATCTTTGCCAGATATCCGGGTCCGCTCACCCCAGCCTCCTTGATGAGATCGAAATCGAAGATCAGTATCATGAGCCTGCCATCCTCCATCATTCTATACATTATTGGCATCTCTCTGTCATCGATCATTCCGGGTTCGACACACCCCACATCTATGACGTCCGGATCAAAGGTGAGGTCAAACTGCGCTCCACATAGATCAGTGACATCCGTAACATCGATAGTGACATTAAACGTCTCAGATACAAACTCCGGGGCGTTGACCGTGACATTCACAGTTGTGTCCCACCCCCCATCATGCCTCTCGGTGTAGAGGGTTACAGCCACATCGCGCGTTATCAAGCATTCCCTGGTTGTCTGATGCTCTTCTCCGGTGTCGGGATCGTACCATTCTATCCTGAACGTGTGGTTCCCTTCAGTCAGTTTGTAACCGTCTGATTCGTCGAATTCCCTTGTATAACCGGGTGAGACCCTGTCCGCAAAGTCTTTGAAGAACTCATCGATGTAGAGGTAGACGTCCAGGCAATCGTCGTCAAGGTTCATCACGTAAACATGGGTGCTGATCTTATCATGCTTCTCGATGTAGAGGGTCACAGATGCCCCGTCACCTGTTACCAAACATTCCTTGATCACCTGATGCTCTTGTTCGGTGTCAGGATCGTACCATTCTATCCTGAACGTGTGATTCTCTTCAGTCAGTTTGTAACCGTCCGATCTGCCGAATTCTCTTGTATAACCGGGTGAGATTCTACCTTCAAAGTCTTTGAAAGACTCATCAATGTAGAGATGTGCGTCCAGCCTATCGTCGTCAAGGTTCTTCACATATACATGGGTGCTGACCCCATCCCCGTCTTCATCATGCTCATCAGTCCGGAGCATTATGGTTGTTGCACCTGTTATGTTGTGTTCTTCGATCTTCTCATATAGTTCACCGGTGTCTGTATCAAACCATCTGATCGTGAATCTGTGTACTCCTTCCTCCAGATCATAATCACCATACTTCTCGGCTCTGCCAGACGAGATGCTCTCAAAACCCTCATCAGCCCCATCGATCAGGAGATGAATATCCAGTCTGTCATCATCAATGTTCTTCACATACACGGTAATGATGTATTCAGCCGGCGACGGTACCGGCGGTAGTACCTCATCACCAATGTTCACCATGCCGCAAATCCAGTCTGCACCTATCATATTCGCATTATTGTTGACGAGCAGTCCATCAGAGAGATCCAGGAAACTGGTGTCACCATCATTTCCCACCACCTCAAAAACGATCGTTGCAAGCGATCCGGACCCACTGACGCCACTGACACCCGGGAGATTGAAGAGCAGCCTGATCGTGTCTTCACCCATAAAATACCTGTTCTCTACTGGCACTTCCCTGCCCCCGATCTCTCCATTCTTGATATCACCCATGATATCAGTCACGTTCAGAACGCTTGAATTAAATGATATGTCCAACTGTCCGGAATCCATATCTTCGACCTGATCAATCCTGATTGCAGCATCGAAACTGCTGTTAGAGACGTATTCGGGAGCATCGACACTGACTATCACTGCTGCTGCATTAGCTGCAAAGACCGCTAACAAGATTACAATTGCAGCGATCCCTGGTTTTGGGTTGTTGTTTTGTGCGTACATAATATCCTCATTTAAACTGTATTATTGCATAGATTAAGGCAAACAGTCCGACAAGCGAGTAGATCGGGATAATATCGCATGCTGTTGGTACATCCGGCAACCCGCCATCTTCTGATGATTCTGATGATGCGCCCGGCACCGCCGCGGCAGGTGCGCTCTCTGCCCTCGCCGTCAGTCCGGACGGGTTAGATGACAGCTCAAGCGATTCAGTCACCGGAGTCTCGGCTGGCGTCGGCGCAGATACCGATTCCAGTTCGTCGGGTGTTACATTGACCACCGGCGTCCCGGTGGGCGTCGGCGTCGGCGTCTCATCTGACGCCGCTGGTGCAGTACCAATGGTCACGGTGGTGCCAATCCAGTTTGCGGGGATATTTTCTGCTCCGGTACCCTCTGAAAGCGTTCCCAGTTTTTCACCATCCTCATCAGGGTCGTCAGCTATATCGATGACAGTGGTATCCCCGATACCTCCAACGACCTCGAACGTGATCTTTGCCAGATATCCGGACCCGCTCACACAATCAGCGCCATCGAGTTTGAAGAGTATCCTGAGCCTGTTATAGTCATCGTCCGTGAAATCCCGCTTTCCAGCTATCGGTATCTCCGTGTCATCGATGTCCCCATCCACAACCTTCAGCACCTTCAGGACGTCCGGATCATATTTGAGATCGAACTGCCCCCCATTCAGATCGACGATATCTGTCACATTCATCGTGACCTCGAACGTATCTTCTGACACATATTCGGGTGCGTTGACTGTGACATTGACTGCGTCAAGGTCGATCTCAACCTCATCGTCTGCTGCCGCACCGATTACGAGCAACATAAGCAGTGCAATTGATAATATCGTCTTTATGATATGGTTCATCATCGTCACCTCATTTTCTACGGCATTGTACCGTAGTGCCATAAACCTTTCGGTTCGTAACATCGAAGAGTATGGATGAATATGATCTTATCATTGACTTTCAAAGCAACGATAAATTCCGCGAAGACCGGCGCCTGCAAACATAAAATGGTACCGTACCCATGAGCAAACCAAATGATAGTTCTGCCGCACTGATGAGTGCCTGATATGCCTCGCTATACGCAACCTCATTTCCTGAAACATGGCTTCACGGCAACTGTGAACTCGTTGGTGGTTGTGTGATCTGCAGTCATCTATTCTCCGGGTGAATCGTTGAGTGTTTGTTCACTTCTATGTTCTCTACGTTTGTTTCATCCATGTCAGTAATGATAGTTCTTTTTGTAGCGTTATCAACCGCTTGTTGTATTGCGGGGTAAGTGTTGGAGACGTAAATCGGTTTTGAGATGACGTAATTCTCAAACCGCTCTATCAGCGGGTAATCGTCTTCGCTCGAGTAGTCCGTGTCTATGTTGTATGTTGCCTCTCCTATCCCGTCGCCATCAGTATCTTCTCCTGTGTAATCGCTCCAGTAGTTGCCGAGGTAGCCTGCGAAAGAGATTCTGTTGTAGATGTAGGTTATTTCTGATGTGGACTTCCATGTGTTGACTGAATCGTAAGAACAGACATTTCTGGTGTTTATGAAATTGTTCAGGTATATCCTGTTACCACCTGACTTATGGAGTTTGATGCCATAATCGGTGTTTGAAGAGCAGTTGTTGTTTGATACCGTGTTATTGGTGCTCGAACTGAGCTGTATGCCAATGTCGTTTAAGTGACAATCGTTGTTGGATGCAATACCAGCATACAAACCTGTGAGGTGGATGCCAATACTGTTGTTTGAGCAGGTGTTGTTTGATATGTTGTTGTTTCTGCCTGAGGCGGAAATACCATCCCGATCGTTTGAAGTGCAGGTGTTGTTTGATATGCTGCTATTGCTGCCTGATATATGAATGCCCGCTCTGTTGTTTGAGCAGTTGTTATCAAATATTATGCTATCATCAGACTTATGTACGAGATTAATACCCCAGTACTCGTTTGAGGTGCAGTTGTTGTTGAATATGGTGTTATTATTGCTATCTGAGATAAAAACACCTTCCCCGTTATCTGAGCAGTCGTTACCGGACACCGTGTTATCATCGGACTCAGGGGCAAGATTGAGACCCCAGTATCTATTTGAGGAGCAGTTGTTGTCGGAAACGGTGTTATTGCTCGAACCTCCAAGATAGATTCCGTCATGACTGTTCAAGAAACAGTTGTTGTCGGAAACGTTGTTATCAGTTGAATTTTCGAGGTAAATGCCGTAATAGTTCCTTGAGCAGTTGTTGTTGGAAACGCTGCACTGGCTCGCATTGAGATATATTCCTGCTATGAGCATTGCTGATGCCTGCTCCACCGTAAAACCGCTCACGCTGACACAATCGGAAGTTATCTCAACAACATGGTTATTTCCTCTTGCAGCTTGAATAATACAACTTGAAGAACCGTTTTCAGATCTTATCGTCAGGGATTTGGTAACATCCACATTCTCATGATGAACACCATCTTCGACCTCGATTGTATGCCCATCCAATGTATCAAGGTCGTCTATAGCGGCTTGAATGGAAGAGAAGTTTTCACCTGTGTCGATGTTGTGAACTGATGTTTGCACCGGAGGTTGGGGCGTGGGCTCTCCGATGGTCACCTCATCGCCGGTCCAGATTGCCGGTATCTCTTCTGACCTTGCCATACCCTGATCATCGAAGACAATGCCCACGAGCGTCCCGTTTGATAGGTCCGGAACACATGCATCGCCCTTTGATCCTGTCGTCTCGAAGTCTATCCTTGCCACGTATCCGGATCCGCTTACCGTATCGAGACTGGAGAGCGTGAATAGCACTCTGATCCTGCTATCACCCATGAAACGCCAGCCGATGATCGGTATCGTTTTGCCGTTTATGTTTCCTGCATCGACACCGATCACGTTCACAACACCCGGATCAAAGGAGAGATCGAACTGTCCCCCGTGCAGATCGGTGACATTCTCGATCTCGATCGTTGCATTGAACACGCCAGATACGGTTGATACGACCTCAGGCGCACTGACGGTAACCGGCACTCCAACAGACACCTCGCAATCGTTCCAGACCGCTGGTATCTCATCTCCTTTCATATCAGTAAGGTTTCCATCCGATATGTCCAGAACGCATGTATCCCCTTGCGATCCTGCGGTCTCAAAACTGATCGTGACTATCTGCCCGGATTCGCCCACTCCGGTGACTCTCGGACGTTTGAAGAGCACGCGAATCGTGCCGGTATCAAGGAACTCCCACGAAACGACCATCACCGGTTTCCCTCCTACGTTCCCATCATGAACCGCGGTCACATTCACAACGCCTGGATCAAACGAGAGATTGAACTGCCCGTAATCGAGATTATCGACATTGTATATCTCTATCGTCACATCGAACGCACCGGACACGACGTCCGGAGCATTGACGCAGACCGGTGTCGGCGGTGTCATCGTCCGTATCATGAGTGCGTCAAGCGAGTTCACCCTGCCGTCAGCGTTCACATCGGCACGTTCCGGATCAGGTGTTGTGCTACCGGCAGCCATCCAGAGCGCTAGCAGCGAGTCTGCTGTGGTGATTCTGCCATCCGCGTTCACGTCGCCTGCGATGTTACATTCTGCCGATACTGGTGCGCTGAGCGCTGCGAGAGCTATCATCACGCAGTAAAATATATGTGTCGTTATTCTCATGCATCATTCCTCCGGATGCCATCCGATTCGATCGGGCTCTTGTAGCGACATCATCTGAATGTCACTCATGCCACCCTTAAACCCAGGGTATAAATATCTTTTGTCACGATCATCCACATACGTAACAAATACGATCGTTCACAGTCACGAGACAATCCCCGATCGTATCCGCTTCAAATTGAGTGGTAACCGAGGCACTATCTAAAAAATCGGTGATTTATGATAATTATCGTAGATGCAGATTTCATAAATTTACGCAGATGTTGCCTTTAATCAGTGTAATCTGTGTTAATCTGTGGCTGATAATGGCTTTTAACCACAGATTAACACCGATGAACATAGATTGAGATTTTTTTTATGCATATCTTTCAGAAAGACTGAAGATGAGTCTTACCATACTTTTTGGAGCGGATACCCCGATTCGCTATTTCGCCATCAGTATCTTCTCTGCCATCGCAAGGATCATCAGCGCATCGAGCGAGCCCGCCCTGCCGTCAGCGTTCACATCAGCACGCAGTAGATTACATACTTCGGTTTCATCGGTCATACCTCCTGTTGTTCCGAGATATTCTATGTTTCCACAAAGTAATTCTCACTTGGCATCACAAGCGGGTGATTGTCTTCGTCCGAATCTATGCCGGATGGAGATTCGCCGATTCCATCGTTGTCCGAATCGCTTCCCGCGTAATCATCCCTGTAGTTTCCCAGATAGTTCGCAAAGGTCTTGCCCCTGTATGTATAGTTTATCTTTGATGTCGAGTTCCAGATGTTTGTAGATGATCGAGAATCGATGTTATCGGCGTTGTTTATAAAATTATTCAGGTATACAATGTTGTTGCACGATCCATAGAGGCGCATGCCATAATAGTCGTTGTTTGAGCAGTTATTGCTTGATACGACGTTGTTGTTTTGTTTCAGGCGCGTATTTTCTCGAGATCCCTTTTTCCCAGCC
>JAYEGG010000075.1:0-4714 GCA_034658995.1 Methanobacteriota archaeon
CACCCGATGAATTGGCAAAAGCGACCATCTCCTTCGCAAGCGAATCAGATACCGACTCCTTAAACTCAATCAGGTAGCCTTCGCCTTCCTCAAGGATTAATTCCATCTCTTTCATCATTCAACCTTCAATTCTTTAATTGTCAGATTGGCGTTTCGCATTTACGGTCGATACGTTTTCCCAGGTCTCCGGTTCTGTTTCATCGGGCATGTTGGTTTTATCATATATGAAACTGATTCATTTAATTTGTTCCCGTTCTTTGTGGTAGCCCGGCACTTCCGGAAGTAACATATTCAACCGACTGCACCAACCGACTGCGCCGATAGGTTAATTATATCCGCATGTCCAGACAAAGGAGATCACTATGACAACGGTATATGATGTGCCTGCAAGCGACTTGATAACGTGCGCTGCACAGAAGCTCAAGGAAGATACGAAGATCGGTCCCCCTGTATGGGCAGACCAGGTGAAGACAGGCGTACACAAACAGATGCCACCTGCTGATGCGGACTGGTGGTTTGTGCGCTGTGCTGCGGTGCTGCGACAGGTTTATGTTGATGGTCCGGTCGGCGTATCGAGATTAAGGTCCAAGTACGGCGGAAAAAAGCGTAACGGAACGATGCCAGCTTCCTTTCGGAAAGGAAGTGGTTCTATCATCAGAAAAGTACTTCAGCAGCTGGAAACGGTGGGATACGCCAAAACAGTCAAAGGAGGGCGTGCAGTAACTCCTGACGGGCAGCGTTTCCTTGACAATGTGGCATACGAGACCACACAGCAGACGTCCGAGACATAGGTGAGATTACATGGAACTAGCAGGTGAGAACTTATGAGCGGTGAACTTGATGCGATCAAACAGCGGCGGCTTGAACAGATGCAGCAGCAACAGATGCAGCAACAACAGGGCGCTGCTGCCCAGCAGGCTGCACAACAGCAGCAGGTCGAAGAGGCAAAACAATCGATACTCAGAAATATCCTGACTCCGGAAGCAAAAGAACGACTGACGACTGTGAAGATAGCGCGCCCGCAGCTAGTCGAGCAGGTTGAGATGCAGCTTATCTCGCTTGCACAGTCCGGGCAATTGCGGACCAAGATCGATGATGCGAAACTAAAGGCGCTGCTCCAGCAACTCCAGTCAAAAAAGCGAGATCCAACGATCAAACATATCTGAATATCCGAACATCAGGATATATGACTGTGGATGTGTGAATGGACGTCTTTGTGCTCTTCAGTGGCGGAAAGGACAGTTCATTATCTGCAATATTGCTTGAGCCGTTTTTTGACGTGACACTGGTCACATGTAATTTTGGGTTTACGGAGACGTGGGGAGCCGCTGGAACGGTTGCAACAGAGCTTGGATTCCCACACAGCGTGATGCAGATCGATGGCACAATCCTTGAGGCGGCGTATGAGATGGCTACTGGCGATGGCTATCCCAACCGTGCGATCAACCACATCCATACGTGCGCCCTCGAATGTGTGGCGTCCGGACACACCATCATCGCGGACGGGACGCGGCGGGATGACCGGGTCCCGATGCTGAAACTTCCTGATGTGCAGCGCCTTGAGAATACGCGGAAATGCACATACATAAGACCGCTGCTCGGGTATGGCAGGCGCGCTGTGGACGCGCTGGTGGATATTCATCTTGAGATCGAAGAGAACGAAAGCGAGAAGATCGAAAAATCCGATTACGAGGTTGAACTGCGCGCAATCATCGAAGCGCGGCACGGTCCTGAGACTGTGCGCACCATCTTCCCGGGGCGGCACCTTCAGTCAAGGGTGATCGGGCGAAGATCGCTCCGCGCCTGAGCAGTTATACTCGGGCACACGGCATAAACTGCGATTTTCGTTCTTTGCGTCGTTGCGCCCTCGCGTCTTCGCGTTTTCGATTTAACGCGAAGGCGCAAGGGCGCGAGAGACGCGAAGGGGATCATCTCGGTCATCACGTCCTTCATGTTGGTGTCATCCAACCGACCATCAAAAAAGCTCGGGTTTGTGGCGGTGCGAAGTATATGATGGGGCTTTGTGCACCATCGCGTTGCAGTTGACTGAACCCCCGGAGACTTTCTGATATTTTCAAAACGAGGTTTTTAAAAACCACCGAGAGCACAGAGAGAGTGAAAGATAAAAATAACAACTCTTTGTGTTCCTATATGTCCTCCGTGGTTTAATCTTCCTTAACATGACCCAGGTCATCCGGGCAGGTGGAAAAGTGTGTGCACTCGCGAATTACCAGAACCAGAGAGCCACGATGATGGTGTGTTGTGCCAGGACCGCCTCTGCCTCCACCCGCCCATTTATGTAGCCTCACCGCGATAACCAGTATTCATGGAACTGAGAAGCGACCGCGTCAAAAAAGGGCTTGCACGGGCTCCCCACCGTGCACTCCTCAGAGCAACAGGAATAACCGACTATGAGATGGATAAGCCGTTCATCGCAGTGGTGAATTCGTGGAATGACATCATTCCCGGGCACATCCACCTCGAAAAGGTAAGTGAAGCCGTGAAAGCCGGGATACGGCTGGCTGGCGGCGTGCCGTTTGAGTTCTCAACGATCGGGATCTGTGATGGTATCGCCATGAACCATGCGGGCATGAGATACCCGATGCCGTCACGGGAACTGATCGCTGACTCAATCGAGATCATGGTGAGTGCACATGCGTTTGACGGCATGGTCCTGATACCGTCCTGCGACAAGATCGTGCCAGGACACTTAATGGCGGCAGGGCGCCTCGATCTCCCCACGATAGCAGTAACAGGCGGACCGATGCTCCCCGGATTCACGGGCGACCAGGAGCGGGACCTGATCTCAATGTTTGAGGCGGTCGGCGAGTCACGCGATGACGACGACATCCGCAAACTCGAGAACGCGGCGTGTCCGGGCGCAGGATCCTGCGCAGGAATGTTCACAGCAAACACAATGGCATGCATGACCGAGGCACTCGGCATGAGCCTTCCCGGCTGCGCAACCGCTCACGCAATCGACGCAAAGAAGATCCACATCGCAAAGGACTCAGGCAGAAAGATCGTGGAACTAATAGAGAAACAGATCACAGCACGCCAGATCGTGACCGAGAAGTCGTTTAGCAATGCGGTCTCTGTGGATATGGCGATCGGAGGAAGCACAAACACCGTTCTCCACCTACCCGCGATCGCGCACGATTTTGGCATCACGCTTCCGCTCTCGCGCTTTGACGAACTCAGCCGCAGT
Source organism: Methanobacteriota archaeon (assembly GCA_034658995.1). Taxonomy (GTDB): domain Archaea; phylum Halobacteriota; class Methanosarcinia; order Methanosarcinales; family Methanogasteraceae; genus Methanogaster_D. Next base: position 3,209 of record JAYEGG010000075.1, read on the forward strand.
ACGCCGCACCTGATCAACCTGCGCCCCGGAGGAGAACACTTCATGATCGATTTCGACAAAGCAGGAGGAATCTATGCGATCATAGAGCGGCTGCAAGAGAGCTCCGGAATCAATCTCGATTCGCTCACTGTTACAACCGACACACTCGGCAAGAACCTGTCGGCTCACGTGATCGTGAACCCCGAGACCAACCGGCAGGTCATCGCAACCATGGACAAACCACTGCACGCAGAGGGCGGAATTGCGATTCTCTACGGAACACTCGCACCAAACGGCTCTGTCGTCAAGCAAACCGCGGTCAACTCCGCGATGATGAAACACACAGGACCTGCAAAAGTCTTTGAGAGCGAGGAGGATGCGATGACTGCTATCATGGACCGCAAAATCGTGTCCGGCGACGTCGTTGTCGTCCGCTACGAGGGTCCGAAGGGAGGGCCCGGCATGCGCGAGATGCTCTCGCCAACATCAGCAATCGCAGGCATGGGACTGATCGACTCAGTCGCACTCATAACAGACGGAAGATTCTCAGGCGGCACACGCGGACCCTGTATCGGGCACGCATCACCAGAAGCTGCAATCGGAGGCACGATCGCGCTCGTGCGTGACGGAGACACAATCGAGATCAACATCCCGAACCGGGTGCTGAACCTGCTCGTTGATCACGACGAACTAGACCTGCGAAAGAAGACGTGGAAACCACCAGAATCAAAGGTGAGCGGCGTTCTTGCACGATACCAGCGAATGGTGGGCGATGCGAGCGAAGGAAGTGTGATTACGTAACGTAGACGCGATGTTTGCGATGGCGGCGCGGGAGTGGGGGGGGGCTCCTGAGTCGCTGCGCTGAAGTTCTCGGATAGGTGAGCACGACTTTGGCAAAAGTGAAAATGTTGCGCATAAGATGATTTAAGATATGCCACTGACTAAATCATGCAGGATGCGGAGAAAATGCAAGCCCAGACGCTGAAGGACGCTATTCGGGCATTCGATCCGAGAAAGACGCTGGATGGAGAAGACCTGAACGAATATCATACCGATAGAATCCCGAACAAAAAAGAGGACCCTGCCATCACAAAACTCAAAACCCAGCTCCTGGGTGCAGATGCGCAGAAGATACTGTTCAGTGGGCATAGGGGCTGCGGCAAGTCCACAGAACTGAACAAACTTTCGCTCGATCTGGAAAAGGAGCGCCGAGATTTACTGATCGTTAAATACAATGTAACTGATGTGCTCGATGTCTTTGATCTTGATTACTCAGATGTGCTCTTCAGTCTGGCGTATCAACTGTATCACAAGGCAGAGACCATCGGGGTGAAGATCGATAAAGCGATTGTAAATAATATCGAGGAGTTTGTTGGCGATGTGACAAAGGATGTTGAGGTGATTAAAGAGAAGAAAGTGGGTCTTGGCATGATGTTTCAGAAGTTGTTCGTTGGCAGATATCAGCAAGAGACGTTGACGCGGGAATCGGTCAGGAAGCAGCTTAAACCAAGAATCAGCCGACTGATC
>JAYEGG010000076.1:0-4683 GCA_034658995.1 Methanobacteriota archaeon
ATAAGCAAAACAGAGCGTAAGGAGACTTGCAATCAATGGAGACTTCAGAGCTTTTAGAACTGATTGAAAATGGTGAAGATTCACAGACCCAGTTCAAAGAGCGATTTGAGAGCATCGACGCGTTAGCAGCCGAGATATGTGCCTTCAGTAATTCAAACGGAGGATGTATCATAGTGGGCGTATCCGATGATGGGGGGGTCACCGGACTTGCAAATGAAGCGATTCGCAAATTGAATGAATGGGTATCCAGCACATGCTCTCAAAAAATAGACCCGCCGGTCAACGTTACCACTCGAAACATAAAATGTCCGGATGGGGTTGTCATGGTGATCAGCGTACCCAGTGGTTCGAACAAGTTCTACATGGCAAACGGCAAGGATATCTGGGTGAAGGTGGGGGCAGATAAAAGAAGAGCAAAAAGAGAGGAGATCCAGAGACTGCTCCAGTCATCAGGACATTTTTATGCGGATGAAATGCCAGTTGAAGACACAAATTTAAGCGATATCAATCTTGATATGTTCAAATCGTTTTACGAACGCAGAACGTGCGAGAAACTTGAAGAATTAAACATTCCTCTCGAGAAAGTAATGTCAAATCTGAAGCTGATGGACGATGGAAGATTAACTCTTGCAGGTCTTTTAGTATTCGGTAAAAAACCGGAAGAAAAGAAGCCGCAGTTTGTGATAAAAGCAGTGTTATTTCCAGGAAATTCGCCTGCTGTGAGCGAATATAAAGATAGCCGCGATATCAGTGGCGGCATCCCCAAAATATTTGAAGCCAGCAGGTCGTTTTTGATAAATAATCTTCGATGGATACAGAAAGAACAGCACTTTAACACAACCGGCATTCTTGAAATTCCGCAAATAGCCTTAGAAGAAGCCCTTATCAATGCAATCGTTCACCGCAATTATTTTATCTCCAGCAATATACGCATCTTTATTTTTGACGATCGCGTTGAGATTATAAGTCCGGGAGCTTTACCCAATACGGTCAATGTAGAATCCATAAAGATGGGGATTCACATAGAACGCAATCCGATCCTGGTTTCCATGCTTAAAGATATTGAGGGGATACCTTACCGGGGGATTGGAACAGGTGTCCGGAGAATCCTCTGTGAATGCGAAAATGCAGGGATAACTGTCGATTTTATTGAAGAGAAAAATAACGAGCAGTTCAAAGTCATTTTTTATAGGAATTGAGGATATATCTCGCATCTCGCAAGATGAATTATGTGTGTGATCCAGCCACAAAACCGCCAATCCGACCACCACAACCACTGCAAATGACTGCGTTTTTGTTCCTCTTCCATGTATGGTTCGTTTGATTTCACCATGCCCAATCATTGGATGCATCACGGCTTCTCGACGATTGTTTCAAGGATACGGGAGTGTTCCGGAAAGCCTGTGCGGAGAGACCCAATCGGGGTCTTGGTCTTGCTTGGAACGATCTTCTTGTTCATGTATCTGGTGATTTATGTGGTTGCACCGCGCCGGTTTCTGATCCATCGATAAAAAGCGCAGTTTATGCCAGTGCTGAGTATATGTCCTCACCCCGGGTCAGACGGGGCGTATGACAGTACCCTTATTATGGATTCCAAACACAACGTTATCGTGAGTAGCGCGGGTCTGTAATGGAGGTCTCTTATGACAGGTGACGATGAACCGGTTGCTGAAGCTGAAGAACTTGTTACATCATTTTACCGGTATCTGACCGTGGAGAAGGGGCTTAACAAGAATACTGCATCAAATCACGCCGGTGAGATTGAGTTGTTCGCGACATATCTTGAAGGATACGATCTGGGCACCCTCATGGATGTTACAGGAATGGATATCGAGGAATATTTGGGATGCTGGTATATTAGAAAGGTTGCAAGCAGCAGGAGTGATCTTCGCCGGGTTCCTGCATCCTTCAAGAAGTTCTATAAGTTTCTCCATGAAAGAGGGTATTTGGATGATGAAGAACTTGGGGATATCCTTGATGCCTGCAAAAACCCTGAGAGATACGTCCGCAGGCTTGATGAATACTCTGAGCTTGATCCTTACTCGGACACCTGGAATGCGGATTATGAGCGGTGGTTCCTCGGTGGTCTTGATGATGGTTCTGTGGAAGAAGCAACGGATGAAACCCCGCCATTCAATGTGGATTCGGTGATCAGCCAGGTGTTCTCAGATGAGGATATATCAGGCAAGACCTCAGTTCTTGATGATTTCCGGGCATTTCTGCGATACCTTGTCTCTAATAATGGCATGAAACTGACAACTGCAAACAGTTTCATCCGCAGAAAAGATCTTTTTGCACTGAATAAACTGATGGGAAGTCCGGAAGAGCTAAAGAGCAGCGCAAACCAGCCTGATTCACGAACCATCCATCTTTTTTATAATCTCGCTAAAACCCTGAATCTCGTGGTTGTGAATGCGAAAAACAGGCTGGAGGTAACCCCGCGGATCGATATTTTCACGAACCTCTCGCCGAAAGAGCAGTTCGTCGTGCTCTTCGATGCGCTCTGGAACCTGGCAGAGTGGGAACGATTATTGTCATCAAGGTGTTTTACGGGCTTTGATGGGGCGCAGTCACCACAGGACGTTATCGCTGCACATCTTGCAATGTGTGAGCCGGGCAGGAGATATAATTTCGTTGAGGAGCTGCGGAGGATCAGCCTGAAGATCGGGGGCATGGGCGAGATGGCTGATCTGCTGATAAATTTCCTCGCCATAAGTAGCTTTGCATGGCAAATTATGCCAGCACTCAAGTTGTTCGGGCTGCTTGACTTTGGATATGAGGAGGGGCGGAATGAGTATGCCGTACGACACGGCGGGGGAATCGAGTGGTTCTCAGTGACAACGCATGGGGGAACGATACTTGGAAGTGTTCACGCACTGGAAAGATCTGCCACATGAACACCCCGGACTTGTCAGATAGTGCCGTCTTCTTGTTTCACACCACTCTTACACATCACTCTTGTGTTTCAGCACCGAGCCCCTGAGCTCAACACCAAGATCGGCTGCGATCACGGGGCATTTTGCAAGCAGCAGGAAGAAGATGTTACCCTCCTCTTCACTTAGCGATTCATAGTTTCCCTGTCCCTTGCTGATGATCATGTCAGCTGATCGGTATGTGGCAACAAACTCAGGGGTGCATCGCTCAAGGAGCGTGCCCGGCGTATCCGCGGTTGTGACGATCTCTGCGAGTGTGTCGATTCCACAGAAGATCGCGTCGTCCGTCGTCGCATCGTTGATGATTGGATTTTTTTTGACTGCATATATGATGTTGGCACGATTGTTGATCTCTTCAATGAGTATCCGATCAAAAACCACTTCGCCGGCGTTGTCTGCGAGATATAGGATGTTCTCTGATTTTTCGAGTGATTCCACAAACTCGGGGTAGTTGTTTATTGCAAATTCTCGCGTCAAGGTGTCTTTTATTGTTGTTCTTATGTTGAACTGGATGTCTGCCCCAAAGTCGATGATGTTTCCGGCAATCGCGAGTTTTATCGCGGTAAAAAGCCGGTCTTCCGATTCATCTACGATTCCCTTGAGGCACGGATACATCTCCATCGCAATGGCGTTGTATTCTGCTTTAAGCTCGCTGTACGGATCATCGCAGCCAGTAATATCGTGTACTATGGAGTACACGGCGTGCGCGATTGATGGTGGACTCTTGTTGAGCGGCATGTCCTGTAATACGGTCATCACGGATTTCAGTACTTTTTCCTGTACTGCCGGGTCGTCAGTCACCACTTCGGTGGCGTTGAGCGACTGTTTCAGAAGGCAGGGGATACATTCGAGTTTTGATTTCATAATAGTCCCTCAATGATCTCTTTAAGTTTTATGATCGCCTCTTTCTCACGGGTTCCACCACATATCCGGATAATTTGTTCATGATGCCTGATCAAATCAAGATATTTTGGATCCCGCTTCAACTGGTACCGCGTGGCATGTACGAGCGATTCAATGACTGAATTAAAACCCCGGTTCACGCATATCATCGGTGTGTTGCAGATTACCCCTGTTACAGGGGTTAATTCAAACAGATTCCCTTTTGACTGCTCGCACACAAACAGCAGCCACGCATCCGCGTGTTTCAGGGTAGGACACCCCCCATTATCAGGGTATTTGAACATGTCCGGATCAAGATCGTCGAATGTGGACTCCACATATATAATCGGATCATGTATAATGTTTGCAACGATTTCGCCCGTTTCAATAACGTTTTGCCGCGTGTGCGATCCTGAAAAGAGTCGCACACAGATTTGGTCGCCACCGTTGCGATGGGTGCCATGACCGCCGTGGCTGCGATTGTTTCTGATGATGCCGATGGGTGCTGCATTCGGAACGCCTGATTCTGATCTCGTTGTTGCGATCACTTCAGAGATTCCGTTGAGGATTCCGAAGTCGCCTGGGTCTATGCGAGTCACGTTCAACAGTTGGTTCTCTACATTCTTGACATCATCCCCGCAATGAATTGCGAGGAATCCTTCCTGATTCATTGATTCATCCATTGATGACATCTCCAACAGGCTCTACCCCGGTGCCCCCGGGTGCAACTACGCCAATCATGTTCTGATCCTAAATGGCGAATTTCTTTATGTTGATGCTTCGCGTTTATGGCTCGATCATGCCAGCCACATTGAGAGTTTCTATAGCAATTGCTTGGTTATCGCTTACTATTTTGCTTTCAGCATCA
>JAYEGG010000077.1:0-17498 GCA_034658995.1 Methanobacteriota archaeon
GGTATATTGTCTGTGTCGTGTTCACGCCGTAGAGTGCGTGGCAGTCCGTGCAATTCCCTGTGGTCACTACACGGATGAGTGTCTCGTTGTGGAGCCTGCCATCGCCGTGGCAGATGTTGCAGCCCTGATTTCCTGCGTGCCGGATGTCGCGATTGTTCGGATACTCAAAGAACGGACTTGACGCGTTGATGTGGCAATATGCGCAGTATTCGGTTGAATTACTCACACTGTATTTGCTGACAAGGTCTGTTCGGTTATCTCCGTAGTGTGATGTGATCGAGAAGTTCGTGCAATATGCGTCGTTCTCATCAAACGAATAGAACATCTCTGTCTGGTTGTGGCAGCCCATGCAGGACTCTGAGTCTGTGTTCTGCGTCCAGTACGCGGAGATGTTGGTTCCGCTCTTATAGTGGTTGAACGCGTTCGGGGCGTTGCTCACGTTGCTGAAGAGCGGTGTACCATTCTTGTTGTGGCAGTCGTAGCAGAGGTATGCCGACTCTCGCCGGTTGCTGTGCTCATCCATGCCAACTCCTTCCGGGAAGTGGCACACCCAGCATGATTGGTTGGTGCCGTTCGGACCGGTGGTGGCGTTGTTCATTCTTGCGTGAATCGCCCCCTTAAAGACGGTTTCATCGATCCTGCGTCTACTCGCGTCCCCGTTACTGCCATGACACTTGAGGCAGTCAGGATCGCCGGGGATACTCCCCGCGTTCATGTTGTGGAAGTCATCAGGCGTCTGATCGTTTGCATGGCAGTGGTAACAGCCATCATCCGGGTTTGACTCGTTTGTGAAGTTGCCATGCTTGTTCTGTGTTGCCTGACCATACGAGCCCGCGTTTGTGGCGTTGTCGTGGCAGTGTCTGCACATCTTTGTCGGTGTAAGCAGGGTTTCCCCTGTGCCGTAGTGCGAGACGCCGGAGAAGATCGTGTGTCCGAGTTCCTTGTACGCGGTATCGCCATGATCCTGATCGATTGAGTTGTTGTGGCAGTCCACGCACCGCCCATAGTTTGCGTTTGTCTTGGTGAGCGCGGAGTTCGGGTAATGGTCGGATATCACCGGGGGCAGCCGGTTCATGCCCAGATTCGGATCGCTTGCACTCGTCCATGTCTCGCCATCACTGGTGGCGCTGTTCCACGCATCGCTTCTTGCATGACAGTCCTCGCAGGTGTACGGCAGCTCCTCAGTGGTGATGACCCCGTCATCGTTCAGATCGGTGATCCCGTTCCGGTCGCCCATACCCTCAGGGATCATGCCGTCGCTCTGGTGGCAGCCCCAGCACGGATTTGACCTGTTATCCATATCGAACCCATCCTGAACAAGGGTGTTGTTCAGGATGTTTCCGTGAATCCCTTCGGCGATGGCGGTGGCATTGACGAGCGACTGTACCCCGTACTTGCTATTCACATCATGGCACAAGACGCAGTTCGGACCGCCGCCCGCGTATATCGATACGTTGTGGAAGTGGGTGAGCGTGCCCTCAGTAACATTCCCGACCCAACCGGGTCTGACATGGCAGTAGGTGTAGCACTCAGAGACGTTTTCGGTGTCCGCACCGTACATATTCCCGCTGATGTTTGTGGCGTTGCCCCATATCTGCCCGTTCGTCCAGTTGCAGTGGCAGAAGAGGCAGTCGGTGGTGTCGCACAGAATGTTTGGACTGTCGATGCCGAGTATGTCTATTCCCTGCGATCTGTTCAGCCCGTAGTGCGAGACATCGCCCATCGTGGTTCTGCCGTTGTAATCAACAAAATTTTTGGATGGAGTATACTTCCACACCTTCAAATCGCCTATGGAACTGTTTGGCAGTTTGCTTGGCGCATGGCAGTCCCCGCATGAGCCGCCACTCCCGACATCGGTCTGGATGAGGATCGATTCCGCACCCTTTGTGGTCGGACCGTGGTTATCGATAGCAGCAACAAGCCCCTGCGTGTGCGGGGGCTGACCATCATAGGGTCCGTGGCACTTCGGGCACTTGTACGGGTTCAGTGCCCGATCCGGATGGAATCCGGGAGACGGCGGCGTGCCGTTTGTGGAGTGACATGCCCAGCAGATCGCGTTGTCTTCGGTGATGTTGTTGATCTGTGCAGGTGTGTAATTGCGATATTCGAGCCATTCATTGAAGTTCCTGTCAGTTCCCTGAAGATCACCGCCATTTGGTTCGCGGAACGCACCACTCAAATTGGTGTGCATCGCAAGTTTGATTGCGGTCAGGTTCACGATCGGGCGGATCGGAGTTTCGTTGTATGCGGAAGCATTGTTGTCGTGGCACTCGAGGCAGCCCGCGCCGCCTGCGGGTTCGTAGGGGGCGTAGTTGCGGTAGGTGAAATAATCGGTCTGAAGTTTGAAGGAGTCATGGCATCCACAATTTGAGTTGTAAGTACCACCCCCTTTATTCAACTCTGACTTTTTCCAGTCATCATGACCCAGTACCTCCCATGATATGTTGTCTGGAGGCAAGACATTGGTGATGTAGGTATAGTTAAAGGTTCCACCACTTTTTGCTGTAAAGCGTGTCGTTGCCGGATTATCGCTGCCGTGTGGATTGTGGCAGGAGTAGCAGTTAGACGTAGCATGGGGAGATGCACCTACACCTGATTCCGTTTGTGGAGAGTGAATGTTCTTTGGGTTATTCCAACTGGCGAACCCTGCACTCCACCCATAATACTCATCCCTGAAGTTCGTCTGGTTCGTGTAATTCTGAAGATGCGAATCAGTCTCACCCGACATCTTCGCCACGATCTTCTCCTCGAGGTGGCACACAAAGCAGAGCGCATAGTTGGATGAGTCATACGTTGATGATGTAGCATTCGTATAATATTTCAGCAGATCAAACCGATGCTTTGACCCATGGTTGTCATGACACGCCTTGCATGCGAGTTTCCCGTCCCCCAGCGGGTGATGGGTCGTCTTGCCAAACTCCTCTTTTTGATTCAGTGTCGCTCTGACCGCGCTCGAATTGTGACATACCTGGTTGCCTTTGCCGTTGTAGCAGAGCTGCGGGCTTGGCTGATATAAGAGATCCTTCCCGCTCGCGTTTCCGTGTGGAATTGCGATGGAATCGTTCTCATCGTGGCAGTCGATGCACCGCCCGGGCGTGTACGGATCGTCCAGTGAGGCGTCCGTGATGCTTTCGTTATACTTTGTCCAGTGTGTCGTCTTCGGAAACTTGAATGTGCCATCCGCATACCTGAGTTTGTCATCATGGCAGTAGTAGCACTTGCCGTTCGGAGTGTAACCTGCGTCCACGAGAATGGTGACCCCGGGTTCTGTGACACTGGTCGTGACGTTCCGATACGACCTACCATATTTCTCCTGAAGCACATCCCACCTGTTGATCGCTGTGCAGTTCATCGGCTGGTATGTGGTCTTTCCGCTCGCGTTCTGCTTGTACTCGATGATCGGGAGCCAGTTGCTGCTTGAGGTGGGAGGTCCGTAATCACCGAAGGCATTGTTACTCAATCTGCCATCTGCATTTGCAGTCTCGCCTTCCCAGCAGAGTGATCCATTGGCATGGCTGAGATCGCTGTATCGCACCGTGAGGTTCGTCCACATCGGTTCCTTGCGGTAGTTGTCCCGGCAGAGCACATCGATCCGCCACATCAGCGTGAGATTCGATTCGTTGTCCTCGTAGCCGACCTTTGTTTTGTTGAATACGGTATCAAGCGTGCAGAGTCTGGTGTTGTTTGTGAGGTAGAATGTGTAATTCGCTGCCGTTGAGTCGTTGTTTGCGATTACACAGTCGTTTGAGTCGTTGATCCGGATGTCAAACTCTGATCCGTCCCACGTGAGATCGTTCCCGATCATCGTTGTGTTCGTTGAGTACCCCAGAAGGAGGATGCCTGTTACTGTGTAGTTCGTGATGTTGTTCTCGGTCAGGTTGTGATTTCTTGATTCTGTCAGGAAGATGCCTCTCATCGTTGCATTGATGGTGTTATTCGTGAGGTTTCCCCAGTTGGACTCTGACATGTAAATCCCGTCCTCGCCCCGGACCCGGGTGTTTGCGATCTCGGTGTGATTTGATCCGGAGCAGTCCACGCCTGTGTTGTTTGCGGTGATGTTACTCTCTGTAATGATGACGTTGTGGGATGTTGATAGGCGTACGCCATCGCTGGATGATGAGGTGATCGTTGCGTTTGTGAGATTGGTGTAATGGGCACCGCTGGTGGATAGTCCGTACTGATCCACGGATGAGATCCCGGTGTTGATTAAAGTGGTATGTTCAGATGAGGATATCCACAATCCATGACTGCTGGTAGCTGCAAGGCTGCTATCTGTGATGTTGTTATGATCTGAATTTGATTCGATACGCGCTCCGTGCTGGTCGCTTGGACTTATCGTATCGAGGTCTGTGATGTCGTTGTCTGATGAGTTGTACAGTCTGATGCCATCACGATTATTCGATATGGTGTTGTTTGTCAGATTGTTATCATCCGAACTCCACAAAAATATGCCATAACTACTGGACAGGCTATTATTCGAAAGTTCATTATCTCTCACGGCGAGGTTGGTGCAATCGATGAGCGTGATCTTTCCGACATTGCTCACATTGTGCGCAGAGAGACACTTATTTTCGATGATGTTATCGGCTAGTTCGGTGATCTTGTCATGCTCATCGTAATAGTAGTTTATTTGTTCACCGTTTGCTGTGTTGTTGCGCCAGATGTAATTGTAAAAAGAATTCCTGATATAAGAGACTTTCAGTGCATATTGCCCGCTGAGTGATGATATGGTGTTGTTACTTAAATAATTGTAATTTGTATATACTCCAATACCTGTGGCGTTGTTTGATAGTATGGTGTTGTTGTGCAGGGTGTTCTGCGTGCTTTCAGAGCTATAATGATATGTACCTATGCAGATGCCGCCACTGCCACGGTTCTCTGACATATTATTATACGTAATGTCGTTATGTCCGGACCCGTCTAAACGCATACCCCCCAACGTGTTGTTGGTGATGTTGTTGTAACTGACATGGTTGTAACTGCTCGATCCTTCAGAATGAACTCCATAGTTGCTGTTATTCAGGATATCGCTGTTGTTTATGGTGTTGTTGCTCGAATCATCAAGATAAACCCCTTGCTTTGTGTTATTTTCAATGGTTACGGATGTGATGTTATTCCAGCTTGTTGATTCAAGATTGATGCCGTACATCGCGTTGTTCTCAATCGTGCTGCCCCTGATGCTCACATTCGATGATACGCCCCTGATTCGAACGCCGTCGCCATTATGTATGGTGCAGCCCGTGAACCACAGATTGCTGCAATTGACGATCGTTACGTGCCCGATGTTTGAGTCTGTGATCGTGCCGCTGTCTGTGTAGTTGTAGTACACTTTGCCGCCGTTCACGGTGTTGGTGGTGTCAATGTCCTGATCATAGTTTCCTGTAACGTACAGGCTGTAATTCCCGGTGTTGTTGTTTAAACTGTTATTCCGAAGGAGATTTTCCTGTGAGGACTCTATGAATATGCCATGCTGGTTGACTGTGTTGTTGATCGTGCAATCTGTTATGTTGACATATCCTGAGATCGGAGTCAGATGGATGCCGTGGTGCTGATTGTTTCGGATGGTGCAGTTGTCAATGGTTATATTTTTATTAGTATTGATATATAATTTATAACTGTACTCGATGGTGCTGTCGCTCAGATTACCGCGGCTACCGCTCTCGTAATTGAAGTTGTAATAGCCAGAATCACGTGTGATGTTCGAGCCACTGGTCACGTTCATGGTTGCGCCGCTTTTGACATTGATGGAGTATCCGCCGCTCATCCGTATCGTTGCGTTGCTCAGGTTCAGCGCACCGCTGTTCACATTGATGTTGCAGGTCACGACGGTACTGTCATTATTACTGAGCAGCGTGCTCCAGATGCTGCAATTGAGAGAAGTGATATTATCGATCCCACTGCCAGTGCCGTACTCCGCAGCCATGGCGTGCCCGCAGAAAAGGAGAATAAGACTGACAAGGAGAAGAGAGATTGCACAGGTACAACTAATACGATGCATTCTCTTGCTGATCCCATTCGTCCGACACCAGGTCATCAAACCCACGCTCTACGTAATTATACTCCGGTGTATGATATAACTTTTCCGATCGATCGAGGCATTCCCTGTAATGCTAATTTTTCCTGAAAACATGTGAACAGCCGCCACATCCCAACAATTATTATGTCTGAAACGTTAATCCATGATACATGCGGTCAGACGGCGCACGCACCTGCGCCACCCGAGGATGCCGCGGGATAAAGGGTTAAATCAGATTACAGACAAGAATGAAGGATGATAACGCTTGATAAAGGGTTAAAGGATGAAAAAATCGAAAGTATGCTTATCATATCGTCAAGCCCAGTATGATTTGCGAGCAGGGAACTGCTCAAACGAACGAAACAACAGAAGACTACCGGAATAACCGGAGGTAAACAGACATGAAACAAATGAAAACACTACTCGTGGTTTCGCTGCTGCTTGCGTGCGTATTCGTGCCAGGCTTCGCAGCGGCGGACGACCGGGCAACAGAAATGAGCAACAATGCAGATACGGGCGTATCAGACACTGATACATCCACTGCGGACAATGATACCAATGGGACAGACGATATAGTTGCACCAGGTAGATCGGGCGATGCAAAGTCCGTCAAACCATACGTGGGCGTGGCTAATCAATTGCACAAACCACCACAAGCCGTGGGACCAAAGACTGCCCGGGTAAAGCAATACGCGAACACAACAGAGCAACATCTTAATTCCAGACAGGCTTTGCTGAACGCAAGAAATCAGCTCAGGAATGCAAAAACACCTGAAGAACGTGAGCAACTCCGCGAGCGGCTCCAGACGAAGGCTCAGGAACACCTTATACTGACGATCGACCGGATGATCGGACGTCTGGAGCGTTTGCAGGAGCGGACCCGGGCTGCCGAGCAGCAGGGTAATGCACCGGAAGGCGCGTCAGAAAACATCGACCGATACATGCTAAGGCTCGAAGGCAAGAAGCTTGAGGTGGAAAACGCCGACACCCCCGCCGACATCATATCGGCTGCCCGTGACATCAGAGGCGAGTGGGGCGAGATCCGCAGAGAGATTGCACGCCATACCGGGCACCTGATCATCACAGGGATCGGAAACTACGTCGAAAAGTCAGGGGAACTCTCTGATAGGATTGGCGAAGAGATCACCAAACTCGATGATCGGGGCATCGATACCACGAGCCTTGAGGCTAAATATGATCGTCTCGATGACCGGTTTGACTGTGTCAGGGTGAACTACATACTTGCAAAAGACGCGCTCGAAGACGGTGATCCTGACGAGGTGGGTCAGGCGGTCCGTAGGGCAAACGCCTGTATCAGGGATGCAAACCAGATCACAAGGGAGATATTCCTGGAACTGCGTGAGTACAGGGCAGGTTCGGTGATACTGGATGGAACCGGCACGCTCACGGCGGAAGGATCAGGGACCGCTCTTGTCAGGGGCGATATCGAGATGCAGCTTTCGGCAGACGCTGGCTCACTCTCGGTCTGTGACCGCGCTGGCGACATGGCAATCAACATCACTGGTGAAGGCACCAGAACAGAGGATGGTTCGATCGTGATCTACACCGGATTTAACGGCGATGCAACGATTTCCGGCAGCGACGTGGTCGTGACGATGACAGGAACCGGGATCGAACTGACCGTGGATGGTACTGGAACTGCCGTTCTCATCGGAACCGGATCATACGAAGTTGTCGGTGGCAGGTCTGGCGAGTGGCGCAACCCGGATCTGGTAGAACCGGAACCTGCGACAGAAAGCGAGACTGCGGTTGAGAGTGAAGATGCCGACGGAAGCGAAGCTGATGATGGAAACGGAAACGAAACTGAAGCCGGAAACGAAAGCGTAAACACGAGCGAGGAGGTGTGAGATGAACGCCAGATACGTAGTCATCATGCTCCTTCTGGCAGGAACCGTGCTCTCCGGGTGCGTCGATGAGAAACCGGAGAGCGCTGTGCAAGACACACCGCCAGAGTCAGACGAGGATCAGGCTCAGGTGGCGGACATAGCATCCAGCGAACTCGCGGAACTCGAGTTTGAGGATATGGAGCGCGAACTTGCTGAACTCGAGGCTATGCTCGATGAGATCGACAATGAGAGTAATCTGCTGGCTGAGGTGGACGAATCACTGTTTGTCTGAGCCTCCTTTTTCTTTTTTTCTCTTCTCTTCTTTTCCCCCATTTTTGTAATGGTCAGTCGGATGTACAACAACACGGAAGACGTTGCGACATGGGTTGACAATACTCTTCGCGTCTCTGCGACTTTGCGACTTTGCGTTAAACTGAGAATGAGAACGCAAAGACGCAAAGACGCGAGGGCGCAAAGAACAAAAATCCTCCTGTTGGTGATCATGTATGAGCATCGGTCGCTCTTGTGTTCCTGGTCAGATTGACCATTACACTTTTCCCCTATTTTTTCCTGAAACGCTAACAACCGATTCTGCAGCCTGCGAGCACAAGGCATCATCCGCACGCTGCGCCCACAGCCTCACGCAACAATTATCCTACATCCGGCGCAACAATGATCCGTATGGAGCTACTGTATCTTACCGCGGACGACGTAAGAGAACTGCTTGACATGCCCGGAGCGCTCAGCGTTGTTGAGGAAGCATTCCGGGAGCACGGCATAGAACAGGTGCAGATGCCTGCAAAATCATACCTATACTTCCCAGAAGGTGATCTGCGCACCATGCCCGCGTATCTCAAGAGTGCAGGCACTGCGGGCGTGAAGATTGTCAATGCACATCCCGGCAACCCGGCAAAAGGACTTCCCACAGTGATGGCGGTTGTCTTGTTAAACTCGATCGAGACCGGCGCCCCGCTTGCGATGATGGACGGCACACATCTCACGGATATGCGGACCGGTGCGGCAGGGGGCGTGGCTGCAGATCGTCTTGCGCGACGCGATGCAGCCGTGGTGGGCATGATCGGCGCGGGACGGCAGGCGATGACCCAGTTACAAGCAATCTCTCTTGTCCGGGATATTGATGCTGTCAAAGTTGTTGATGTGTCGGCTGCAACATGCGATCGGTTCAGGGACGCCATGGCAGAACTCGGGTGCGACATCGTGATCGCGGATAGCATCAGGGAAGCATGCGACTGCGACATACTGGTAACAACAACCCCTGTGAGAGCGCCGATCGTGGCTGATGACTGGGTGCAGGGAGGTACGCACATAAATGCCATCGGCGCGGACGCACAGGGCAAGGAAGAGCTTGACCCGCAGATACTCAAACGCTCGACGATTGTGATCGACGATTATGCGCAGGCAACCCACTCCGGAGAGATCAATGTTCCGCTCAAAGACAGGGTCATAACGGTCGATGACATTTATGGTACGCTTGGCGAGGTTGTTGCAGGAATAAAGCCTGGAAGAACCCGTGATAGTGAGATCACGGTCTTTGACTCGACCGGACTTGCCATACAGGACGTCTCGACGGCAAACCACGTTTATCAGCAGGCGGTCAAGAGGGGGATTGGTGCGCGTCTGAAGCTGTTCTGATGTACACCGCGGAAACGGGGTTGCGCGGGCGGGTGTTGATTGTGGGGGATCTTTGTGTAGTTTCCCATAGCCCCCCGTTCCACCCCGGACTGAAAGTCCGCGGCATACCTGCACTTTGGGTGATTATGCATATCCGAAGCTGATAGCTCTTTTTCGTAACTACTCAGGTACCTAAAATCACTATCATGAGACTTTACTATGCAGGAACTGCCTGAGACATGGGGCATACTGTAATCAAAAAGGGAATTTAACCGCAGAGTACGCGGAGGGACGCGGAGGGGAAATAAACGGTTATAGGCTCTGCGTTCCTCCGCGGTTATCTTTCTTGCCAGAAAGTACGGGATCGCGGTCGGACGACCAATCAACATACCCGGGGTATTACCCTTTTTCCAATACTCTAACTGGGCGTGTAAACGCGCCCCCAGGTCCGAAACTAAATACTCATAGAACGCGCTTCCTTCCCCAATATTACCCTTGTGTTGGATCGTTGCACCACCAGGTTGAAAAGCCATGAAATCAACAAATCCAGTAAGAGTAGGCTCGGATCGATCGAAACAGATCACGGTTTCGGCATTGAGGGTGATATTCAGATCCGGGGTTAAGAATGTGACCATGGACGGTCTTGCCATGTTGTACACAGTCTCATCTATACAATCAGTTCAGAATAGCAAAGAGCCAAAAAAGCTCAGTTTGTGGCGGTGCGAAGTATAGAACCGGAACCTGCGCCATGATTGTCGCTCTTTATTCGCTCAGTTCCTTCCATATATGCACAAATCGCTGCAATGTCGTGAGATTGCTTGCCACGGCTATCAGCACGATGGACCACCCGAGAGATGAGGTGCCGTAGATTTCGTATGGATACAGGAAATACAGGAGGCTTGCAAGCATTATGAGCACCAGACGGTCCGCTCTGCCGAGAATTCCGCCGTAGTGCCTGCCGAGACCGACTGCCTGTGCTTGAGTTCCGAGGTAACTGGTCAGGAGCGTGCCAACGATCGCGGCAACCCCGATCCTCCAGTCGATATATTCACCGAAGAATATTCCACAGATAATAAAAACATCCGCGTACCGGTCAATCACATGATCAAGAAAATCGCCGCGTATGCCGGCTGTGCCCGCGATTCTTGCGATCTCCCCGTCCATGGCGTCCGCGATCCCGTTAAGCAGCACCAACACGCCCGCTGCAAGCGCAAGCGTCCTGTCGCCGCACGATATCGTATACAGCACCCCGGCGCCCGCCGCAAAGATCAGTGAGAGAACCGACGTAGCATCCGGCGTTACGCCAGCCCGTGACAGGAGGTTAGCAAGCGGCTTTAAGATCTGTTCCGCATAAGGACGCAGGGAATCAAGCGACATCGACTCACAGAACCTTGATACTCGGATCCTTCATGTGATTCAGCACAGCGATATTGAGCAGTAGCGGCGTGAGCGACTCGATCGTCGATGCCAGTGCGAGCGGTCCGACATCCAGCGGGTGCAGACATACAACCTCGTCGGTGAGACCAATGATCACCTCCTTCGAACGGCGGTCGTCTCCGCAGATCATCACATCGCACTTAAATGCAGGATCAAGACTGCATAGTTTGCGAGAGGCAACGGTATGGAATGCGGCGACCACGTTCATGCCCCCTGGCAGCATCTCCTGGATCTCCTGCGCCGCACTCCCTCGTGCCGGAGCATTGTACTCAAAGTAGTCGCCCCGCGACATCGGGACGACCGGCGACACAACGATCTGGTCGCTTAATACCGGGCGCACGACATCGATCACTCCTGCTACGTGTGCGTAGGGTATAGCGAGTATAATCACATCAGAGTCCTCGGCTGCGGCTCTGTTGTCAAACCCCTCTATCGTCCCTTTTTGCCCGCAGTTTACAAGCGTTTCATTGAAGCACTCGGCTGCTGCCTCTGCCTTCTCGCTTTTGCGTGAACCGATGCGAATGCTGTGCTTTTCAGCCCAGTGTAGCGCAAAACCCTCTCCGATATCGCCGGTTCCGCCAAGAACTGCTATCCTCATAAAAAAAGATGGTATAGCCGCCCTACATTAAGTTTTGGATTCGGCGTTTCTGCCCGACATACACCCACTGGTCATACATCCCTGCATCATCCCGGTTATCGATAACCCGCCCGGTCATCCCGAGTTCGTCCATAACCTCTTTCAAAATTACGATTTCTTCATTTTTATGGACGGTGAACACGAGAAACCCACCTTCACGCAACGGCACAATAGACTCAGCCATGATGCGTTTCCAGACATCCTTGTTGAATGGGTAGATCGCACCGAGCATGAATCCGGCAACGCAATCAAATGATCCCGCCTCAAAGAAAGGCGAGATGTGTGTGGCGTCCAGCACCATCGAGCGGTGCGGGAGGAATACTCCGTGCTCAAGCCCCTCGCATACGGCGCATTTGTCAGAATCAAGGCACACCGGATCGCACCCTAACTGCCTGAGTGCAATCGTCGCCATTCCGTTACCACAGCAGATCTCAAGCACGCTCATACCTGCAAAATCGAGGTCATCCGACTGTTCGATCGTTTTCAGGAGTGTTTCGAGTCGGGCGGCTCGTGATTCGGAAAATATCGAATCAAAACTCTTCTTGCCGTGCATGCAGTTCTCACAGAGCATCCG
This sequence comes from Methanobacteriota archaeon, assembly GCA_034658995.1. GTDB lineage: Archaea > Halobacteriota > Methanosarcinia > Methanosarcinales > Methanogasteraceae > Methanogaster_D. The sequence continues at coordinate 12,144 of JAYEGG010000077.1, forward strand.
GTTCACAAGCATGAGCGAATAATACTCAATGATCGCATCCATGAACAACAAAGATGTTGTTTCAACGATGCGAACGTTGTTTGACTGTTTGCACAACATGGCGGCATGGTCCGCGAAACCAGGATCCTTGCTTATCATGTCGGTGAAGACCAGCCAGAAGTCCTGCCCGTCCGAATGCATGGAAATAGCAAGCCCGGACAAGCCAGCATCACCAGCATTGTCGTCGTCATGAGCTTCAATCCGTATCACGTCGTCAAACACAATTCCGGATTGGACGATCTCATAACGGTACCGCGCTGATTGTTCGCACGTCCCCTGGTCGCTGAAACAGGGTTCCGGGATGTGCACGATCTCGTTTTCGTCGATCCGCAGTAGATCATGGAGGCGCATGGTGATGATGACGCCCGTATGTATTATATCGCTTGTGGGACACAAGTCCGGCGCCCCTGCGAAGCCACGAATCCGGTAATCAGCCACTTCCTGAGCCCTGATGACCTGTGTTTTCTTGCTTACGCGGTTACCCCGGTTCCATCGGCGTGTTTCTCAAGCCCTTTGATGAACATGCTCAAACTTGCGCTGCGAAGGAAATAACATGGCTTATCCCGCATTTTACAGGCTTTTTTGACATATCTACACGCGTTGTGGCTGTTTATGTCAACAGGGCAGAATATTATATCGGTCTTCTCAACGATGCCTTCTATCTCCTTCTTACCCTGTATGCACCGCCCACAGTGGTAACAGAACGTACCACCAACGGATTCGACCGCATCCTTGTAGTGTGGCATGAGCGACTCCACACCACCCACATAAGTCACTCTCATACCGTTTAAATCGACATCGACCACGTTATCCCATGCATCCACTTCAGGGTCTGATGTGCTGCCAGTGACTGCTGGTGATCCACCATCCGGTATCGCGCAATCCACCCGGTCCTTTTGCAGCAGTTGACCGGTCAGGCACATCACCTCACTGGTCAATAGATTGATCTCCTTCTTCATATCGCAGGTCCGGTCGAGTGTACCCACACCGCCCAGCTTCTCAAAATCACTGGTCAATTGTCTGTTCAATTGCTTCTGCACCTCAAGTGCGGCATTGATCCTTGATTTATCCTCCCGGATCGATTCAATATCTGCTTTTAGCTGCTCTCTTTTGCGCTCCAACCGGTCACACTTTGTCTGGAGTTTTTCGCTTGATTCAAGAGCATTACCAAGGTTCTTAAGAATATCCTCGGGTCTGCCATCAGCAGTTGAACGCCGGAGTGTATCATAGAACCGCGAGGCTCGGTGCTCAAAGATGTGCGTTGTAGCAAAGACTCGTGCCTCGATCTCATCGATATCTTCGTGCTGACTTCGCACTGCAAACCAGACAAGCGCGGAAAGAGGTATGCTCCTGCCGTTTTTGTTTCTGTTTCCAGTTCCGCCTCTGCTTCCGTTCATACCTCCGGTCACAGCCCCAGTTCCATTCTCGATATATTTATATATCTCATTTTGCGGAATACGCTTGAAGTCGCTTTCATATCGTCCGAACCGCGCCTTCAACATTTTATCCAGTTGCCCGGATGCTTTGTTCCGGGTGCTACACAGTTGAACAAGGTCACCATGCATCTCATAAGGCGCGTTTCGGCTCTGGTCCAGCTTCAACTTCTTGAAAACGTTGACCAGTTCCTTTTCATCGAACGCCAGACCCAGAATCGTACATACTGTCTGACTCTTGAATTCCCATATCTTTCTTTCTGACATAATTTTATCCCCACTGGCAAGCCCGGGCACACAACCCCCAGGCACCATTTCCGGACTACTCGACCAACAATTTTTCAGCCAGACCGTGACCGATGGTGACCAACTGGTCGCCCACCCTTGCAAGCACATAAGTGCCTCTCGCGGGACTCGATACCGGCGCATCTCTCCTGAGCAAAGTCAGCTCAGCGCCCGGTTTAAGCCCGATCTGATCAAACTTATCCACAAGATGCGTTCCACCGATGATCTGCCCCACAGTAGCCGTTTCACCATCTTTGATGTAGTTTGCCTGCACAGACTTTCCGCCTGCCACCACAATCAGCTTTGATGCCTGACCTTCACCCATCCGTATCTCGGTGCCCCCATCCCCTGCCGCAAACACGATGGTGCGGTCCGGAACATGACACAGGAATGCCAGCTCACTTCCCGCTATGATACCAAGCTCGGAGAGAAAATCCGTAAAATCTTTTCCGCCTTCGATTGATCGAATGGTTCCCTTGTCGCCAGCCTCTAACCTCAACAACGGAAGAACATCCCCGCCCACCCCCACATAGATCTTATCAGCCCATCCACGAGCTATGATCAGTTCCTGATCCCTCATCGACAGGGAAATTGGTCCTCCATGCACGTGCACAGGCTCGGTTGCCACCACGGTGAGTTCAACGCCTTCCTGTACGCCGAGTTCATCGAGGTGTTGTTTAGTATCAAGACCACCTGTGATCTCCTTGACGATCACCGTGGTTTCAGGTTCCACATTGTTCAATGATTTCATCTTATATCACCTATTTTCTGATTTGTTGCCATTACTGGTACGGCTATATGATACATTGTTAGGTATGCAAGTAATCTACCCTAATAAAGTTAGGATAATTCAAAAAACCTAATTTCGCTGCCTCTGATGATGTTAATCGGATTCTCTCCTGCGAAAAGCCGCCCAGCCACCATATCTTTCGCGTGACGGTATTCATTCATCCGCTTTTCTGACGCTTTCGGGTTCCCGTACACCTGCCATATACCGCGTTTCGTGTTTTTGAGGGAACTTAAGCCCATAAATCCTTTAACGTCCTTCAGCGGAATTCCGAGAAATATTCCGATCTCATGCGGACACCCCGCGGCATATCTTTGTCTGAGCACGCTCAACACATAATCGATGGAACCTGTGGAATCAGTTTCGTATCCACAATCAGACAGGAATTTTTGTACCGGCATTCTCGCAAGCAATCTGTTTAACTGACTGCGATTAAAGAATATGACGATCGCGTTTTTATCTGTACGCTTCAATTCATAATAATCGATTTCGGATCCTGTGAAAATGTCTGCATTGGAACGATCCCACACATCAAGTAACCCGCCGTTTTCATTGGAGAGGTTCATCACCGTTGCCGGCTTGCCACCCGCCAGGGTAGGCGCGATACACCTCACGATTCGGTAGACCAGATCTCCTGTGTTGCTAATCCTATCCATGTTATCGACCCTTGTTAGGTACTCCTAAACGACATCTATACCAGTTAGGTGTACAAATGCACTGCCCTAAAAAAATTAGGTTTTGAGCGAAAACCCAAACAATTACGGTGAAGTATAATGGGCAATCCGACAATGAACACAAGAACAACCGACACTTACAAAACATGATCCCCAACCAACGGGTTTTTTGTTCTTTGCGCCACCCATGCCCCCGCGTCCTCTTTCAAATTCAGCGAGAAAGGCGATAAAGGCACGAAGGGTAGCGTCAACCCAACGCCCCCACGTCTCTCGTGCTGTTGCACATCCAACTGCCATTACAGAACCCGTTAGAATCAGCGAATTTTGGAGTGCAGCTAACTGATTTCAGAACGGTTTTTTTGTAGTTACGGTCGTTTGTGATGATCTCAAAACAAACCGAAACAGTGTGTGGCAGTTCGCTATGATGAAACTGATGAGCACTCCCCATATCACCCATCACCCGAATATGGGGTTTTACGCCGCTGTACGTCTCGTATGCATCGATTAGGATGTGGCAAACTGGAAAACATGCTGCACACCATAACGACGTGTGCAATATCCGGAAAAGCGATTGACGCACTGGATATCTGGCTGTGTATTTGCTGTTATTCTAACATAACAATTTTTTTTGGGATCGGAATTTCCGAAATGTTTAAGTATAGTGCTTGAAGAAGCCAGAACAAAAGCGCACACAGTAAGGAGATACGATGAATAACAGATCACTCATCCTCTCGGCAGCGGTTGTGGCAGTTGGTTTGTTTGCACTACCAGCAACAGTCTCGATGTTTGCGGGGCAGCATTCATGGTATGATCCGAAGGATCAGGGAATTCCCTGTGAGAAGTGTCACTGGCTTGAGTATGAGGAGATGAGAAGTGGGAAATATACCACTCATGTACCGCATACATTTAAAAATAGCATTACTGGAGCTATAGAGTATTTTGAGTGTGAGGAATGTCATAACGTGACCATGAATGTAGGTTCTTATTTTAAAACCGGGCAGGTCGGAGAACATACCAAAGCCCATGCCGCTACAACAGTTTCGTGCCTTGCATGCCATAGTGATTTATTTTCCAATGGTACTGATGCATGTACTACATGCCATACTGGTTTTGGTTCTTTTGACGGTGTGAATACGATGCATGTACTGGCAATGAAATATGGTATGGGTCATAAAAAGCAGGAACGTGAATGTTTGAAGTGCCATAGAGATGATGATGACACAAACAACATCACTGCGATGAGGGCAAATGTTTTCATCAACCACGTCGACGAGGAACTCTCCAACCCACGCGCGGCACACATGCCATTATTCCGTGCCATGCAGAACAGTTCTGATAGCCAGTTATCAGATGCAAACGAAGCATGTCTCGGCTGCCACTCGCGCACCGGCGTGAACATCACATGGACGCGCAATAGTTATGTCAGCTACCATGTGACATGCGACAATAGCGGCTACAACGTTTCATGGAACACGTCAGATAACCTCGGAACGAATGAAACGGCATTTGGCAGTACGTCCGGATGGGATTAGCGGTCACATATTGTGGCATATACGCTATAACATCCAGTCACTCTACGCACCATTTGAGACTTTTTAATTTCTTCCGGATAATTAGATCATGGCAAAAAAAGATTAACCGCAGAGGACGCGGGGGATCGCAGATGGGTTGTTGTTTCTCTCTCTCCCGTCCCTCTGCGGTTTTTCGAATCGTCCCAGAAAATAATAAAAAGTGTCCACCATTTTCATTCACGGAAAAGTATATCGCCAGCCCCCGCCCGGAGGGCATTTCTTACTCGCAAACTTTCCACAAAAGTTTGATCGTACGTGATTAGCTAACTATAAGATTGCAGCTAAATACATACGGAACCACGAGATTACACAGATTTTCACAAGATTTCTGTGTTAATCTCGTGAAATCTTGTGTAATCTCGTGGTTTTCCGCCATAGCTAAACACATACGTTTGATCAAAAAACTGGCTTTCCAACCCGGAGGGCATTTCTTACTCGCAAACTGGCTCTCTGGTATCTTCCGTGATAGCGAACCCAGGAGCTCTATCAGATTGATCATCTATTCAGCCACTCGATATCGGTTTTGCAGAGTTTCCTGTCAGTTGAAAATATAATGAACCGCGGAT
>JAYEGG010000078.1:0-1616 GCA_034658995.1 Methanobacteriota archaeon
GACTGGAAAGAGTACTGGATGAACCCGGGCGGCGATACTGACATCATCCACTTCATCGGCGGAGACATCATCTATCATCACTGCATCTTCTGGCCCGCTATGCTGAAAGGGGCTGGATACACGCTTCCAAAAGCAGTTGTCGCATCAGGGATGGTCAAAATCGGAGACAAAACATTCTCAAAGAGCAGAGGCTACGTTGTCTGGGTAAATGATGACTATCTCGACAAAGGCTTCCATCCAGACCTGCTCAGGTACTACCTTGCAAGCTACACCTCGCATACAAAGGAATTGAACTTCTCATGGAAGATCTTCCAGGACAAGGTGAACAACGAACTCGTGGGAACGCTCGGCAATTTCATCTACCGCACATCGCTCTTTGCGCACAAGAATTTTGGCGCGGTTCCTGATGGCGAAATCGATCCCGAGGTCGCTAAGACCATCAAGGATACGAAAAACTCAGTGATCGAAGCATTCAATGAACACGAGTTCAAAAAGGGAATTGATACTGCAATGAGCCTTGCGTCGTTCGGAAATTCATATTTCCAGTCGAACGAGCCGTGGAAATCAATAAAAACAGATGCGTCCGGCGCGGAAAAAGTAATTCGTAACTGCCTTCAGATCGTGAAGGCGCTTGCAGTGCTATTTGAGCCGGCGATGCCGAAACTGGCGTCAGAGGCATGGAAACAACTCGGCATGGACTCAGAACTCAGCAACACGCCTTATGACGAGGTTACGGCAGAAATTAAAGCCGAACAGACGCTTGCGAAGCCGTCAATGCTCTTTGCAAAGATCGAGGACTCGACGATATCAGAGATGGAGCGGTCTCTCGATGACCGGGTTTTGATGGCGACAAAGAAGAAGCACGTCTCTTTTGAGGAGTTTTCAGAACTGGACATCCGCATCGGGACGATCATGCAGGCTGAACCGATCAAGAAATCAAAGAAACTCCTGAAACTACTGATCGATCTTGGCGAGACAAACGGTCGGCAGATCGTTGCAGGAATTGCAGAGACTCACAAACCCGGCGATCTCGTTGGAAGACAGGTTGCGGTGCTTGCAAACATGAAGCCTGCAAAGCTCTTCGGCGTTGAGTCGCGGGGAATGATCCTTGCGGCTGATCATGATGGCGCAATCCTGCTTTCGCCAGAGCGCAAGGTTCCGGCAGGAACTTGTGTGGGGTGAATGTGCCTGCGATCCGGTTGACCGGGGCGGGGTTTTATCACTTTCCGGTTATGTAAAAGAGGGCTCTTTAGTATCCTGAGTTGCAGTGACTAAAACATCGGAGACTTTTTGATATTTTCGAAATGTAACTACTCAGATACCTGAAACAGTGTCACGCGACCCCGCTATACTGGCACTGCTTGACCCAGAACATAGCATGCGCCAAACGGGAATTTAACCGCAGAGTGCGCGGAGGGACGCGGAGGGCGATACAGCCCTCTCCTAAACCTCCGCGGTTATTTTTCAGGTCTCTGGCATCTTCCATGACCGTGAACCCAGGAGCTCTATCAGATTAACCATCTATTCAGCCACTCGATATCGGTTTTGCAGAGTTAGTCAGGTCAGTTGAAAACATAATGAACCGCAGATAAACGCGGATGAACGCAGATTTGTTA
>JAYEGG010000078.1:1716-4676 GCA_034658995.1 Methanobacteriota archaeon
CGTGAACCCAGGAGCTCTATCAGATTAACCATCTATTCAGCCACTCGATATCGGTTTTGCAGAGTTAGTCAGGTCAGTTGAAAACATAATGAACCGCAGATAAACGCGGATGAACGCAGATTTGTTATACCTTGGTATCTCTCGTTTATCTGCGTGTATCTGCGGTTAATAGAATTGAAAGAAGCCCATAGTAACCAGAAAGTAATAAAATCACTAACATCGAGGGATATTCCTTATTTACTTGATTTATCACAGAGATCGATTTCACGGGAATTACCAAAGAGCCCTATTTTTCTTGCCAGAAAGCATAGAATCGGGATCGGGATGCCAATCAATATGCCTGAGTAGTTACTTCGAAATAAAGTTTCAGAAAACCATAGATGACACGGAGAGGGCAAAAGAGAAAAATAACAACTCTCTGTGTCCCTCTGCGCTCTCTGTGGTTTAATCTTCCTTGCCATAACCAGACCCTCTGGAAGAGTAAAAAAATGCTTGCAACTCGAATTACCAGAGAGCCAAAATATGATGAACCGCAGATGAACGCAGATTTGTTAACCGGGTATCTGCATATACCTGCGTTCATCCGCGGTTAATAGAACTAAAGTGAGGAATGATACATGGAAAGTAGTAAAAAGCCACTATTATTTAGATATTTCTTATTTACTTTATTTATTAGTGAGATATGTGTAACGCAAATTACCAAAGAGCCCAAAAGAGACACTACCCGGAAATCCGGTAGTGTACCAATCCGAGATAGTTAATGGAAATAAAAGAGTCCGTGTCACAATATCCGCCAGTAGGGTGATTATATATAAGTGCTAAATTTTATGTGGAGTTTTAAAAAAGGTCTAACGGTATAAACAACCCGTACTCTGTGTCCATCTGTAAAATCGGTGGCTAATAAAAAACGTTTAGCCACAGATTAACGCAGATTACATGGATTTCACCGATCTACTCATTCCCAGATTCCATCATACAACATGTTTTGATAAATTATCATAGATTATGGCACTACATGGGAAACCGGGTGTGTTTCACTGGATCTCTGAACGTTAACTTGGAGATACACCTCCACGACCCCCTGATCAATGTCTCCACGTCTTCCGCAGAATCCCCTGTCCTACATGTATCGATCCACTCGCCGGGTATGGCGCCCCTGCCTGGCATCATCCCGCCAAGGATTGCGCCGACCATCGATGCGATGGTGTCGGCATCCCCGCCAAGATTTACCGCGGCAAGCACACCGCTCCTGAAGTCCTGCTCGCTTGCGATGACTGCAAATGTTGCAGGCACGGCTTCCATAGTCTCGATCCCGCATCCGACTGTGTCTATGACCTCTTCGAGTGTTTTTTCGGATGTAAGCCCGACCGATTTCCTGATGCTGGTCGCAAGATCGTTTGATGCATGTTCAGCCCCACTTATTCCGGATTGGATGATTCTCTCGATTCCCGCTCCGCTGATCGCTGACGAAACAGCACACGCGATCGCACACGCCCCTGCGATCGCAACATCCGCGCCGTGTGTTGCAAGCGACGATTCGATCGCTGCCGGGATGATTCGGTCCTCCGGAAACAGCCATGCGATCGCAGGCGCACGCATAGCTGCGCCATCGGTTGTGCCTGATGTCGGCGTGAATCCGGGATCGTCTGCGAAACACGATAATGCGTGCGCAGTCGTCGGTCCCATCCTTGGTATCCGCGCACGGTTCATGAGAAATACCCCCGCGATGTGGCGCCGGTCCACCTTACGAGCCTCGCAGACCGACTGCACAACAAGGTGTGTCATCACCGTGTCGTCGGTGATCGATGGCGGGTGGACAAAGCCTGTGACTGTGCGCCACCGCGCTTTGATCTGCTTGCGGGTGAGCCCTTCAAGAGGCTCGCCAAGCATGTCGCCAACCGCCTGCCCGTACATTGAGTTAAGTATCCGCATGGTATTTCATTTTGACCCGGGGGACGATTAAAACAATGGCAGCGATGCTGGTGAGTCCTGCAAATCAGTGAGATAAAATAATGACGTTGGTTGTAATCCTTCCATACGATGGGATGATTGTTCTTGTGTTGGTTCTCAACACGTATGGAAAACCAACGTCAGCATTTCTAATGCATATCTGCAATATAAGTGTTGTGGACGGGCTGAATGCGATCAGAGGGTTTTAGTGTTAAATAACAGGTTAGAGATGAACAACTGAGTGGATTACACCGGCACCAGTGCCATTTGTCTATTGAGTGTGATGCAAAGATATTGGTGGCGATAACCATGCGCGCCAGAATATGGCTGCAAGCCCGCCCGACCCCTTGTCCGGAAGCAAAATGCCCAAAACCAGAACCGCGCTTGTGATGCTTGTGATCTTGCGTATCAAAGAAGGGTACAATGTACCTGATTCTGATGGATTCTGTGGTTTTCAATCTTTGCGTCCTTGCGTCACCCTCGTCTTTCTCGTTTATCTGATCTAACGAGAAGGTCGCAAAGGCGAGAGAGACGAGAAAGCTTAGATGGGTACACCGCGTTTTTCCACGTACGCGAGAGGACTACCGTTAGCGACCACAGAAAACGTCAGAACCAGCAATGTACATACCCCCTTCAGTTAATCTCGTGGTTTTTCGGTAGTGTACCAATCCGAGATGTTTATGGAACTAAAAGAGTCCATGTCATAACATCCGATAGTGGGTGATTATACGTGCATGCTTGATGTCATGCGGAGTTTTTAGAAGGGTTTAACGGTACAAACAACCTGTAATCTGTGTAAATCTGTGTCTAACAAGGGTTTTAGACACTGATTTTATCAATCCACGCATTTATACGTCCCCTTGTAATGCATGTCATGATAAACTATGGGTCTCTGGTATCTTGAGTTACAGTGACCAAAACATCGGAGATTTTTTGATATTTTCGAAATACGTTTCGGAAAACCGCGGAGTGCGCAGAGGAACGCAGAGGGTGCGAAAGAGAAAAATAAC